>JANWYX010000236.1:5000-6618 GCA_025055055.1 Caldilinea sp.
TTCCGTCGCAGTTTGTGGGGAGGAGACAGCAACCTGCAGGAGCCAAGTCGTTTTTTGGACGACATTCCAACCCATCTGCTGACCGGCATGGTGGATGCGCGTCGCCGGCGCGAGGCGAGCTATCAGCGCCTAACCACCTGGCGCAGCGAGGAGAGCGAGCGCGCCGTCGCCCCAGGTCGAAGTCAGACGGGTGGTTACTGGAGCGGGCGCTCGAAGGCTGCGTCGGCGAACAGGATGGGGAACGCACAGAGATCGTCCGATCAACCTACGGCAAATGGTGTATACTGGACTCCAGGAGATTCGACCGGCTCGTCAAAACGAAATCCCACACCGGGAAAGATGGACGGAGAGCTTCGATTTCAGCGACGCGATAGCGTGCTGCATCCCAGCTTTGGCGTGGGAACGGTGATCGAGAGCGAACGCACGCGCGACGGTGATGAACAGGTGACCGTTGCTTTTCCGGGCCTGGGCATCAAGAAGCTGTTGGCGTCCTTGGCGAATCTGAAGAAGTTATAGGCGTCAGATTTTCTCCGAGCTCTGGCTCCAAAGGGCGATTGCCGATGACCCATCGAACCTATACATCACCTCCGTGGCCGCGCAATGTCAAAACGATCGTTGCGGTGGCGTTGTTGTTGGCGGTGGCACTGGCGTTTTGGCGCTTCTTTGAGTTCGTCGAACTATTTGCCCTGGCAGCTCTGTTGGCCTTTTTGCTCAGTCCCATCGTAAACGCCTTGCGTCGATGGGTGCGACTGCCACAGGCGCTTGCGATCACCATCGCCTATTTGTTGTTTGCGGCGATCGTGAGTTTGCTTGTTCTCCTTGTAGGCGCCGCCGTTCAAAGCCAAATTGCCGGTCTGGTCATCAATGTGCAAGAGACGCTGCGTGGTTTGATGGATCTCGCCACGTGGCTCCTGACGCGATTGATCGCCGTTTTGCGCCAAATCGGCGGCTCGCGTCTGCAGTTGCCGCCGGTGAATGAGCTGATGCCGCAGTTTTATGAATCGTTGGCAGGTCAGATGAGTGGATTCATCGGCCAGGGCGGCACCCTGGTGACCGGCGTTGCACAGACCGCACTGCTGACGGTGACGCGCACCATCGTTTTAATTGTCCTGTCGATCTATCTGCTGGTAGATGGTGCTCGCATTTTTCACTTCTTTCAGAAAGCCGCAGATCAACTCGGCTATGGCGAAGACGCCGCCCTGTTGTTGGCCGATTTCACGAATATCTGGAAGACCTACTTTCTCGGTCAGTTGTTGTTGGCGTTGATCATGAGCGTCGCCGTAAGCGTCATCTTCTTCGCTTTGCGCGTGGACAATCCGATCATGCTTGGGCTGATCGCCGGTCTTTTTGAGCTCGTGCCTGTGCTCGGTCAATATCTCACCATGGTGGTCACGGTGATCCTGGTCTTTTTTCAGCCAGAGCCGCCCGGCGGTCTGCAGCCTTGGCTATATACGTTGTTGGTGGCGGGCGTGCTCTTCAGCATCCAGCAGATTCAAGGAAATGTGATTCTTCCACGCCTGCATGGCCGTTCGCTGGCCATCCATCCGATGTTGATTTTGCTTGGCGTTTTGATCGGCGCCTCGTTCGCTGGGGTGTTCGGAGCCATTCTGGCGCCTCC
>JANWYX010000434.1 GCA_025055055.1 Caldilinea sp.
ACGCCTGCTGTAACCGCTACGAAAGTGGACGAAATTCCTTATGACTTTACGCGCAAGCGCTTGAGCGTAGTTATTGAGGAGCAAGGCCGACAGCGCCTGATCTGCAAAGGCGCCTTGGAAACTGTGTTGGCCGTGTGCACACACGCGGCCGACGCCGATACACAGACGCCATTGACGCCGGCCATCGTGCAGGAAATCCAAACCGAGTTTGCAGCGTGGAGTGCACAGGGGTATCGTGTCTTAGGTGTGGCGGAAAAGATGATAGCGTCTCCCAAGACGAGCTATGACCGCACTGACGAGGCCGATCTGACGCTGTTGGGCTTCTTGCTATTTTTCGATCCACCCAAACCGGGCGTTAAAGAAACGATCGAGCGGCTCAAAGCACTGGGCGTGCGTTTGAAAATCATCACCGGCGACAACAAACTGGCGGCGCGTCACATCGCTGAAACGCTGGGATGGTCCGAGCCCATCATTCTCACCGGCGCCGACCTGGATCGATTGCGCGATGAAGCCTTGTGGGTTCAAGCCGAACAGACCGACATCTTCGCAGAGGTTGATCCAAACGAGAAAGAGCGCATTATTCTTGCGCTCAAGAAAACGCGTCACGTCGTCGGGTATATAGGTGACGGCATCAACGACGCCCCCTCCTTGCACAGCGCCGATGTGAGCATCTCCGTGGCGAACGCAGTGGACGTCGCCCGCGAGGCCGCCGATTTCGTCCTGCTCAAACAAGATTTGACCGTTCTGGCAGACGGAATTGTAGAAGGACGCAAGACGTTCGCCAACACGCTCAAATACATCTTTATGGCGGTGAGCGCCAATTTCGGCAATATGTTCAGCGTGGCCGGGGCTTCGCTCTTTTTGCCCTATTTACCTCTCTTGCCAAAACAAATTTTGCTGTTGAATTTCCTCACCGACCTCCCGGAGATGACCATTTCCACCGACAACGTGGATGAGGCATGGATTCAAAAGCCGCATCGCTGGAACATCGATTTCATCCGTCATTTCATGTTGATCTTCGGGCCGTTGAGCTCGATTTTCGATTACATGACCTTCGCTGTTCTGCTTTGGGGCTTGCGCCTGCCGGAGGCGTCCTTTCAAACCGGCTGGTTTTGGGAATCCGTGATTTCGGCGCTGCTCGTCGTTTTTGTTCTCCGCACGCAGTTGCCTTTCTATCGGAGTCATCCCAGCCCACTGATGCTCAGCGTGAGCTTTCTCGTCATCGTCTTTGCAATTGCTCTGCCCTATTCACCCCTTGCAGGGGTTTTTGGATTCACCCCGCCGCCGGCGTCGGCGCTGCCCTGGATCGCCGGCATCGTCGGCCTTTATATGATCTCCGCCGAATGGGTCAAACACCGGTTTTACCGAACCTGGAAGGAGAGAATCTAAACAACATGCCGGCCATTCCGCACATTGAATATCACTTCAACGCCACCGCCGCCGTGCGCAACATTGTCATCGGTATGTCCGACGGCCTCACCGTTCCTTTTGCCCTGGCGGCCGGAATTTCCGGCGCAGGTGCTGCAACGAATCTTGTTGTCGCAGCCGGGTTGGCGGAGATCGCCGCCGGCGCCATCCCCATGGGGCTTGGCAGCTACCTGGCCGCCCGCACCGATCAGGAGCATTATGAAAAGGAGCCCCGACGAGAAGTGGATGAAACGTTGCAAGCCAATTGCGTGCGCGCTTCCAATCGGCCCAATCGATGGCGAGTTTCGGCCATGGTGGCGCCTGCGCTGGAAATGGCCTTCCCTTTGCTTATGACTTTTTATACGGTCGGACAACATGTCTTGCATCTCTCTCTAGTCCAACAACAGACGGTCTCATTTGCGGCCTTTGTTTTCATCGGCCAGGGCACGCCTCTATCTGATGCGCGAGCAACACCACTTTTGGAGATCGCGCCTCGGCGAAACCATGATGACGGTTTCCGGCGTTGCCGTTTTGGCAGGCGTTTTGTCGGCGACGTTCGGCGTCTTCATGGCGCCGATTCCTTTCTGGGTGACAATGGCGTTGCTCCTGAGCATCGCTGCAACTCTGATTGCGCTGGATTTTCTGAAAGTCCGGCTCTTTGCCATGGCGCATCTTCACGGTTAACAGAACCTGTTTCTTCAGCAGACTTTTGGAAAGAGCATAGCGATGTCTAATCTTCAGCAGACCATCCGACTCCTGATCGAACTACGTGAACGGGAAGGCCTCCAGCTGACGCTGCTGGCCGTCTGTCCGAACTCGGCGGCGGTGTTGGAGGCGGCGGTGAAGGTCGCTGCGCGTTGTCATACGCCGATGCTCTTCGCCGCCACGCTCAACCAAGTTGATCGCGATGGCGGCTACACGGGCTGGACGCCTGCGCAATTCGTCGCCGAGATGAAGCGCTACGCTGTGCGCTACGGCTGCACCGCGCCGCTTTATCCCTGCCTCGATCACGGCGGACCGTGGCTGAAGGATCGTCACACCCTGGAAAAATTGCCGCTCCCTCAGGCCATGCATGAGGTGAAGCTCAGCCTCTCCGCCTGTCTCGAAGCCGGCTATGCGCTGCTCCATATCGATCCCACCGTGGATCGCACGCTGCCGGCAGGAGAAGCGCCGCCCGTTCCGGTCGTTGTCGAGCGTACAGTCGAGCTGATCGAGCACGCAGAACAGGAGCGGCGACGGTTGAACCTGCCTCCGGTCGCCTACGAAGTTGGCACCGAGGAGGTGCACGGCGGGCTGGTGAATTTCGACAATTTTGTCGCCTTCCTCGACCTGTTGAAGGTAGCGCTAGAACGACGCTCGTTGCTGCATGCCTGGCCCGCCTTCGTGGTGGCGCAGGTCGGCACCGATCTGCATACGACCTACTTCGATCCGGTTGCGGCGCAACGGTTGACCGAGATCGTGCGTCCTACAGGCGCGCTGTTGAAAGGGCATTACACCGACTGGGTCGAGAATCCTGCCGACTATCCCAGGGTGGGCATGGGCGGGGCCAACGTCGGCCCGGAGTTCACCGCTGTGGAGTTCGAGGCAGTAGAAATGCTGGAGCGACGAGAGCAGCGGCTATGCGCCAATCGAAAACTGCAGCCCGCCTGTTTTCTGGCTGCGCTGGAGGAAGCGGTGGTCGCCTCCAACCGGTGGCAGAAATGGCTGCAACCCGACGAGCTCGGTAAGCCTTTCGCCGAGCTGACGCCTGCGCGACGGCGCTGGCTTGTCCAAACCGGTGCGCGCTACGTTTGGACTGCGCCAAAGGTCCTCGCCGCACGCGAGCAGCTCTACGCGCATCTTGCATTGGTGCAGGCGGATCCGCACGCTTATGTGGTGGAATCGATCGCCCGTTCGATCGAGCGCTACGTTGACGCTTTCAACTTGTATGATGCGGCCACGCTGCTCACCTGAGACAGCGGAAAGGCGCTTTCACAGCGGGTTCCAGCGCAACGACAACGCCGTCGCCAACACGCTCAGCAGCGCGCCTACGCCGGCGAAGAGCGCGCCGATCTCGGTCGTCTCATAACGGGTGATCAGGTAGGTGGGCAGGTCAAAGAAGGCGTTGTGCAGTTCGGCGGCGCTTTCGGCCGAATAGTATTCGCCGCCGGTTATTTCGGCGATGGCGATGAGCGTCTCTTCATCGATGCCGCGGCGGAAACCCCCTCCTCCACCGCCGAAGCCCATTCCGCCGCCAAAGAAAGGTTCATAACCGCCGAAGGGGCCGCAATCCATCTGTCCACCCTGTGCAGTGCCAAAGCCGATGGTGTAGACGCGCACGCCGCGCGCTACCGCCTGTCGTGCAGCCTCCAACGGCGGCGGTCCGGCGTTGGAGGCGCCGTCGGTAAGCAGAACGATGATGCTGGGCGCATATGCGCCCGGGATGACAGGCGTAGGCGAAGGGTCGCTGCTCCGACGTTGAGAAGGTGCAACGTTGGGGTCCACTTCGGCGATGGCGTCGAGTGACTCTAGAATGGCGCTGCCCACCGCCGTGCGTCGGCCGGTGAGCAAGCTTTGGATGACGTCGCGCAGCACGCGCTTATCGGCGGTTGGTGGGTGCACCATCTCTGCAAAGCCGGCGAAGGCCACCACCCCGATCTGCGTGCCCGGCGGCTGGCTTTCGATGAATTCGATGGCCGCAGCCTTGGCGGCTTGAAATCGATTGGGAGGGATGTCGGTGGAGCACATGCTGCGCGAGACGTCGATGGCGAGAATAATCGTCGTTTGATTGGTGGGCATGGCGACGACAGCCACCGGTCGGCTCATGGCGATGACCAGGCAGACGACGGCGGTCAACAGCAAGGCAAAGGGGAGATGACGCCGCCAGAGCGACTGTTTCGGCAAAGCCGGCTTTAGCAGCGAAAGGCTGGAAAAGCGCACCGTGAAGCGTCGCCTTCGTCGCAACATCCACCAATATCCATAGATCGCCGGCGGGATCAGCGCCAGCAGCGCCAAAAACCACGGCCAGAGCAGCGTCATTTTGCACCTCCATCTTCTTGGGCGGGCGGAACAACGTTATCGCAATTTACGGCGCCCGTCCAAACCACAACATCGATAGAAGACCTCCACTCAAAAGGAACAGCATGGCGAGGCCGGCGAACAGCGCCGTGATTTCGGTGCGCTCCGGCTTCACGACGAGCTCCAGTTCGAGCGCCTCGTAGATGGCGCTCAACTCTTCCTCGGTCTGGGCATTGTAGTACGCGCCGGCCGTCATCTCCGCAATCGTCCGGAGCGTAGCCTCATCGAGCCGCGTATGATAGGTGAGGCCATCGATCACGATATTGACACCCGCAGGGCTGCCGACGCCGACGGTGTAGATGCGCACCCCTCGATCGGCCGCAATCTGCGCTGCCTCCAGAGGGTCGGGCGGGGCCGTGTTTTCGCCGTCGCTGAGCAGCACAATGGCGGCGGACGCATAACTTCCCGGCGGCGCAGGCGTCGGCGTCGGAGTGGGTGTGGGCGTGAGGTTGCTGTAGACGGCCCCGCTCGGTTCCGGCGTGGCGAAGATCGTGTTGAGCGCAGTGAGGATGCCAGAGGCCAGCGAAGTGCCGCGTTCCGGCTGGAGGCGTTGCAATGTGGCCAACACCGCAGCGCGGTCGGTGGTCGGCGGCTGCACGGTGAAGCCGCTTTCACTGAACGCCACCACGCCCACCTGCACGCCGGCCGGCTGCCGCTCGACGAACTCCATGGCGGCCATACGGGCCGCTTCCATGCGATTGGGCTTGAGGTCTTCTGCGGCCATGCTGCCCGACACATCGAAGGCCAACAACACCACGCCTTCGACGCGCGGGAGACGAAGCTGCGCCTCCGGCCGCGCCAGCGCCAGACAGAGCAGGAGCACGCCTACAAATGCGAGTGCATAGGGAAGGTGCCGTCGCCGGCCCGGCGCTTGTCCGGCCGTGTTCTGCACGAGGCCCAGCGCCCCGCGCGCGGCCAACAGCTGCGCCCTTCGCCGTTGTGCGCGCAGATAGCCCAACACCAGCAACGGCGTCGCCAGCAGACTCAGCAAGGCGTAGGGCCAGATGAAACTCATGATGATCGTTCTTTCAAGTCAACGATGGCGCCGACGCTGCTTGCGCAACGCTGCAAAGCGCACAATTGCTTGTACCAAATCCTCTTGCGTGGAAAGCGCAAGCGGCTCGACGCTTGCGCGCCGAAAGAGCTCTGCAAGCTCCGCCTCGCGCTGACGGGCGAGCGCCTCATAGGCCTGCCGAAAACGCCGATCGCTCGTGTCCACCGTCACCTGCTCGCCTGTTTCTGCGTCCTGCAAAACAAGCAATCCGACGTCTGGCAGCTCCCGCTCGCACGGGTCCCAAAGGCGGATCGTCAACACTTCATGGCGGCGGCTCAGCAGCTTGAGCGGACGCTCCCATCCCGCCGCGCTGATAAAATCCGACACTCCGAAAAGCAACGAGCGCTGCTTAATGACATTGAGCGCGTTGGTGAGCAAGACAGAAAGGTCGGTGAACGGCGCGGCAGGTAACCTGGGCTGCTTCAGCAGCTCGTTGATCAGCCGGAGCACTTGCCGACGCCCGCCGCCT
>JANWYX010000466.1 GCA_025055055.1 Caldilinea sp.
TACAATTTAGCGTTGGAACTTTTTCGCACGTTGGGCCTCAACATTGTCGGCGCGCCGGTAGATCAAGAAGGAATGTGCGTCGAAGCGATCGAGCCGATCTTGCAGCAGCATCGACCTCGCTTAATCTACACTATCCCCAACTTTCAAAATCCCACCGGCGTTTGCATGAGCGGAGAGCGACGACGAATGCTGGTGGCGCTGGCCGAACGCCACAATATTCCTATTGTAGAGGATGATTTTGTAGGAGACCTCCGCTACGAGGGCCGCGTGCAGCCTGCGCTTAAAACGCTTGCGCTCGAAGGCCGCGTAATCTATCTCGGTACCTTCTCGAAAATGCTTATGCCAGGGTTGCGCATTGGCTTTCTAGTGGCGGAAGGCCCGGTTTTTCAACGGCTGGCGGCGCTCAAACGGGTGAGCGACCTGACCACACCGCCGCTGATGCAGCGTGCGCTGGAGAATTATGTGAATGTCGGTCAATATCATCGCTATGTGCAGCGCTCATGCCGGCTCTATCGGCAACGTCGCGACGCAGTTTTGGCTGCGATCAAACGACATCTGCCTCCATCTGTCCAGGTGGAGGCGCCTCAAGGAGGGCTGTTTGTCTGGGTGCGTCTGCCGGACGGCGTTTCTTCGGTGGCGCTGCTTCCTCTCGCCGCCGAAAAAGGAGTGGAATACGCTCCGGGCGTGCGTTTTTTTGTTGACCCGGCGCAAGGAGAGCCCTACCTGCGCCTAAATTTCGCCACTCTTGGGCCAGCCGAAATTGAGGAGGGAATCCGTCGCTTGGCGACTGCACTTTCTCGGTTGTAAGGAATTCACAACGGATGGTTACGCCTCTATTGTTTCATTGTTGGTTCGTTTTCTGGGTATCGCCCTAGAAAGGCTCCCTCATTTCATCTTATTATTTTGAGCTTCGCTTCACGGTTGAATCACCACCGTCATTTCTATGCTGGCCGAACGGCCGTCTTCCGCATTTGCGATTGCGCGCAGGAGATGCGGCTCGCCGTAGCGCACCGGCTCGCCCGAGGGCCAGGCGTCGCCATGTTCGCGAAAGCGCCAGACGTTGCAGTCCGGCTCCCCGCCTGCGAAGGCGCAGTAGGCGGCGTTCCGTTCTGTGCGCTGATAGACCTCTCGGCCATCGGGATCAAAGATGCGCAAGTCCACGCTGCGAACGCCTGCGCCGTCCTCTCCACCGCGCGTCGGGTCGTACGCCTCCACCTGAAAGACCAGAGCGCCGTAGACCACGTCGCCGACGTGCTCTGGCCCAGTCTGCACAATCCTGACGACCAGTTCACTGCGCTGAGTCTCCTGCCCGCAAAGGGGCAGGTCGGGATGCTCGATCCTGAATGGGCTGCGCCAGGTGGCCGTGTCGCCATTGTCAAGCACAATCGTGGCAACGACGGTGAAATCGCCGTTGCACAACGCCCGCTCGGTGTCCGGCCAGCGCGCGCCGCGGCGAATTTCAAGCACATTGCAGGTCGGCTCACCGCCGCCGAACGCACAGTAACCATAGACCCGCTCCGTGCGCCGATAGATTTCCTCGTCCAGGGCATCCAGGATGCGAAAATCGACGCGTTCGATGCGTTGATTGTTGGGCGTGCGCTCGATCTCGGCGCGGAAGAAAATACGATCGCGAAACACGGCGACGCCGTCGCTCAGATTCACCAGGTTAAAGTTGGTCACCAGTGCTCCGCGCCAACTTGCATCGTCTGGAGCGGGGCCGGGCAGCACCACGACCGGCGGCAAGGTTGGCGGCGGCGCTGTCGGCGTCGCAGTGGGTCGGGGCGTCGGAGTTGCCGTTGCCGAAGGTGGGGGCGTTGGCGGGGACGCCACAAGCTGCAATGTCGCCAGTGCAAACGTGCATTCGATGAAGCGTGGAGCGGCCGCTACCCACCCGGTGCGCCCAGCGGGCAGCGGCTGCACCTCCACCCACGACGCGTCGGCGTTGCGTCCCAGCGGTCGTAGTTGCGTGTTGACCGGCAATACGCCGATCACCGGGAAAACCGTCCCCGGCCCGCTGCGTAGGTTAAGGTTCGGCGTTGCGCGCACCGTGCAGAGAGGTTGCGGAGTAGGGGAGGCAGTGGGTGTTCGCGTCGTTGCGGCGACAGGCGAAATGAGGAAAGCGCTCGGAATTGTATCCGACAGATGCACGGTCAGCGTGTAAGGACCGCGATCGCTGCGACGCGCGCCGGCGACGATCAGCTCGTACACGCCGGTGGTGGACAACACGGCGTTCTCGATCATTGCAGTTTCATCGTCGAATGGAACGCTTACAGAAATCGCCTCTCCTGACTGCGGATCGACCAGTTCGGCGTAGGGTGTGAACCGTTCGCTCTGTACGGCGACGCGGATGACATCACCTGCGCAGCCGCGCAACGCCCATAAGTCCCCCAAGCCGGTGCGCACGGCGCCCGTGACAACACTGCTAGGAACGAGAACGCCTGCAGCCTCGTCCAACAGCGTTTCCGGGAGATCGCCAAAGTCCACCGTGAGCGTGTATGGGCCGCGGTCGCTGCGCCGCTCTCCGGCCGCGGCGACGGTATAGAAGCCGCTTGCCTCAACGGTCATCAGCGCCTGGGCGCGCTCGCCCTCCTCCGCAAGCGCCTCGAACAGAGGTGCCTGCAGAACATCCGTGTAGACGCTCAGGTAGGGCGCGAAAGCTGTGCTGAATATCGTGATAGTCACTTGATCGCCGGCGCACGCATACAATGTCCATTCTTCTCCTGCTGCGCTGATGACTTGACCGGACGCAGGCGCGCCCGGAACGAGGGTGCGGCCATCCTGGGCTAGGGCGGTGGTGAAAAGCAACAATGTAGCCAGTAACCCTCCCGCCAATAGGAGCGCTGTAGCTGTCCGCTGCACCGGACTCCGTTGCGGTGTAAATGTTCGATTCATGGTTCTCCCCCCTGCAAGCTGCTCAAGGTTTGGCGCGCCTCCCGTGCAAAGGGCTCGCAGCTACAGCCCAGCACGCGCCGTTGGAAGAGCGCGTTGCCTGCCGTACGTTCGCGCAGCGCAAGGCAGGCGTCATAATGTTCGATGGCGACGTCGAGCCATCGCACCTCTTCGGCGGTGGCTGCCGCGCGAGATTTGGCCTCGCTCGTCCGGTTCTGTCGAATGGCGGCGCTGTGCGCGCGCAGTCGAGCGACGGTGCCCATCGCTACCTGCGTCCAAGCATAATACACGGGATCGTCTGCAGCGTTCAGTCTCGTCAGCGCTTCCTGCAACACGGCCTCCGCCCGATCCAGTGCACGGTCGGCCTGCGCGACGTCCCCCTGCAAAAAATGCAGCGCAGCCTCCCCTCGGTGCACCAGCCCCAGGAGCAGAAGGCTGCGGTCGGTGAACTGCCCGGGCTGCGCAAGCGCCATCGCCCTCTGCGCCAGCTGCAGCGCCCTTTCGTTGTCTTCAAGCGCGGCCTCCAGCGTGGGCGATGCATTTTCGATGTTAGCGAGGGAGATGCAGCCTTCCATTTCTGCGGAGAGAGCTTGATTGCGATAAGGGAACAACTGTGCGCGGTCAAAATAGACGCCGGCCAGCGTCAACAGCGCAGGGATAAAATCCGGTCGGAGTGCGAGCGCCTTGTCAAGCGCCTCGATGGCGACATCGAAGCGACGCGCTTTCTGCGCCAGGTCGCCGAGCACAAGATAAAAGAGCTCTTTGCCTTCGCTCTCCGGCCAGGCGGCCACCGTCGGCTCCACCCGCTGTAAGATCGCCAGCCCGCGCTCGGGCAAGTTGGCCAAGCCATAAGAAAGCCCTTGTGTCATCCAAAACAGTGCTCGGCTGCGCGGGGTCAATGCTTCGGAAAGGGTCAGCTTGGCCGCATCCGGATTGAGGCGATAGGAAACCGCCGGTTGCAGCGGCCCGCCCAACAGATACCCGCCCCACAGCGCGCTCGGCTCGCCTGCGCGCTCCTGCCCATCGAAGAAAAACTCGAGCTGCAAACTCTCGGGGTCGGTGGCGTCGGTAAGGTGACCGAAGACGACCATCTGCGCCTCGATTTTGCGCGCCAGGGAGCGGGCGTTGGCGATGCGCTCGTCTAACGTCTTTCCCGGAATGGCGCCAAAGGTGAGGTTCTTGCCATTTTCCCGTCCGAGCGAGTCATGCCAAATCAGCACATCCCGGTCGAAAACGCCCGTTTCTTTCGCCTGTCTGTAGGCGTCGTCCAGCGTGCGGTAGAGCGCCGCGCTGATCTGCGCGCCGAATTCAGAAGGCTGCATCGAGCCATCCGCCTGAAGCACGCCGATCTCGGCGACGGCAATGTTGAAGTCGCCCTTCATGGGCCAGACATTCCAGAGCGGTTCCAGCGCAGGGTAGGCGAGGGCGCCGGCGATCGCCAGCACGACGAGCAAAATGGCCAGAATCGGATAGAGCAACCGGCGCATCAACGTGCGCTCCGGATGGATTTCCGCCTCGGTGACGATTTGCCAGATGACGCCGTCGGCGGCGCGGCTGAAGAGAGCGGGCGTCCCCCATTCCACCGAGCCGGGTGACGCCTGATCGATGGCCTTGCGGCCTTCGCTCACGGCGGCGTCGACGGGCAGACGATCGGCCAGCGCGCCATAGAACTGATCGGCGAAGGCGACGGCGGCGGTGTCGCTGATGGCGTATTGCATGGCAATGGCAGCGGGCAATCCACGCTGCACCAATGCGGCAGCGACGCTGGCGAAAGGAGATTGCTCGTCTCCGCGCGCGCCTTCACAGGCGTTGAGCACCGCCAACCGCAGGCTGCGATGGTCGGTGAGGAGGCGACCAAGCTGGGTGGCACTCACCGGCCAGGAGGCGCCCTGCTCATCGGTCATCACCAGCGCACCTTCTCTCATGCGCGCATCGAAGAAAGCGTGGCCGCTGTAATGGAAAATATGCCACGGCCCTTGTTGAAGGATATCCTGCAACTCGCGCCAGGTTGCATGCTCCAACCAGGTCAGCTCCACTTGGCCCTTCTCCAATGGGCGACGGAGCGCCTGTTCAAGAACCGAACGTTCGCGCGCCGCATCGAGTGCAGGCAGATCGCCCGGCGACGCCACCATGCCGAGCACCCGCAGGGGAGGGGTGACGGCGAAGTCAGGGTCGGGCAGCAGCAACTCTAGATAGCGTACAATAGGCGTATGTTGGGAAAGAGCAACAAATTCGCGAGAGCGCGCGTCGTAGAGAAACTCCCAGGGCAGGGTGAGCAGCTCCGGCGCCAGAATGCGCAGCTTGATGCGCAGCCCCTGGTCCGGGGCTTCTGTGAGTTGGCGGCTGCGATCGTAGGCGGCGAGAACGTCCCCCTGCATGAGCGCATCGAAGAGCGCGGCGCCGAACTCCTGGGCGACGTCGGCTCCTCTGCCGGCCGGCTCGCGCAGCGCCTGCTCCAGGCCGGCCAGATAAGTGGAAAGCGTTGCAGAATCGAACGAGAAAGTCATGCTTCCGCGTACGGCGCCGGCCGGAGAACTCAGCACCGCGACGGCGTAGCGTCTGCCGTCGCCGACGTCGATCTGCAAATCAAAATCGCGGAGCCTCAGCGTGGATGATGGCATGTTCGCCTTGCACCCCGATGAACCGAGCAGGGTGCGAGGGTTCATTATCGCAGGTCGCTAGAATATGTCAAATATCTTTCGTGGAGTTGTCCCGCCGAACGTTGCATCGCTGACTGCATGCGCAGCGCGCATTGGGGACGCGCCGCGCGCCTCCTACAGAGCACGCAATGCGCAACACGCAAACTCAACAATATGAGTCTTGTCAGGAGCGGTTAATGATGGCATTATGGTTTTCATCCTGCGTTGCGGGGGTTGAAGACGCGAACAGATTGAGGAGCTAGCAGATTTTATGCCAACTGCATTGATTACGGGCGTCACCGGACAAGACGGCAGCTATCTCGCCGATTTTCTGCTCGAAAAAGGATACACCGTGGTCGGCATGGTGCGTCGCACCAGCACGATCAACTTCGACCGCATCAAGCACATCCAGGATAAGATCGAGATCGTCCAGGGCGATCTGCTCGACCAGATGAGTCTGATCGGCATTCTGCACGACTACCGCCCCGACGAGGTGTACAATCTGGCGGCGCAAAGCTTTGTGCCGACCAGCTTCACCCAGCCCGTGCTCACGGGCGAGTTTACGGCGCTTGGCGTCACGCGTATGCTTGAGGCGATTCGCATCGTCGATCCCAAAATCCGCTTCTACCAGGCTTCCAGCAGCGAGATGTTTGGCAAGGTCGTCGAAACGCCGCAGCGCGAGACTACGCCTTTCTACCCGCGTAGCCCCTACGGCGTCGCCAAAGTGTACGGCCATTGGATCACGGTCAACTATCGCGAAAGTTACAACATCTTCGGTTGCTCCGGCATTCTCTTCAACCATGAAAGTCCACGGCGAGGGCTGGAGTTTGTGACGCATAAGATCACGCATGGCGCCGCGCGCATCAAGTTGGGGCTTGCCAATGAACTGCGTCTTGGCAACCTGGAGGCGCGTCGCGACTGGGGATACGCCGCCGATTACGTGCGCGCCATGTGGATGATGCTTCAACAAGACGAGCCGGACGACTACGTGATCGCCACCGGTGAGACGCACAGCGTGCAGGAGTTTGTCGAAGAGGCGTTTAGCTATCTCGACTTGGACTGGCGGCGCTATGTGGTGCAAGACCCGCGCTACTATCGCCCTGCAGAAGTCGATCTGCTCGTCGGCGATCCTTCCAAGGCCAGAAAAAAGTTGGGCTGGGAGCCGAGCGTAAATTTCCGTCAACTGGTGCGCCTCATGGTGGATGCAGATATGGAGCAACTACGCAAAGGACATCACATGCCGAACAACCCGTTGATCTGAAGTCGGAGGCGAATCATGGCGTCGATTCACGCGCAGCAGACAGACCCGCCTTCTGGCGACGATCCCTCCTTCAATAAGCGCACATCGATCGGCCTGTCGCCGCGGCGTCCTACCGCGCCGGAGACGGTGCAGCGTCCTCCAGAGGCAGGCGGACGCATATCCGGCTGGTGGCTGGTCTTCTGGCTGTGTGTCTTGCTGCTCACCGTAGGCGCCCTGGTGCTCGTGCGCATATTGCCGGCGGAGCTTTCCTGGCGCGATGCGTTAACGTTGTTCGATCGCGGCGCTCCGGCGGTCCACTCTGCGGAACGCTTTTTCACAGACTTCACCATCGACGACGAGGCGTTCGCACAGTACATCAAACCCGGCGTCGCTTCAATGCAAGTGCTCCCGTCCGCAGGCCTCTATCGCATCGACGTCTGGCCTGATTATCTGGCGTGGACCCGCATCGCCGTCGTAGAAAATCCGCCGCTGCGTCTGGAAGTCGCCGCCATCGTTGATATGCAGACGCCAAATGGACAGGTCGCCCTTCTGGGACGTTTCGAAGACGAAAAGCGTTTTTACCTTTTCTCGGTGGATGGGCGAGGACGCTTCACGGTGGCGCTTCATCAGGACGGTGTGGAGACGACGCTGCGCCCACCGACGCCACTATCGGCGATTCAGCCCGCCGGCTTTGTCAATCGTCTGAGCCTGGAGGACGACGGCGCATCGCTGCGCTTCTTGGCCAACGGCGTCCTCCTCGACAGAATTGAGGTGGAGCCGGTTTCGACAGTCTCTTTTGGTATTGGAGCCTCCACAGATGGATCCGATCCTGCGGCCATTCTGATCGACTCGATTCGCATACGTAAGCCATGACTACAGCGCCGTTGAACACATTTCTTGCCGCCATCGCCGCGGACGACGACGAGCGCACCGAGCAACATGCGCTGAAACTGACACCGAGCGATGAGCCCGC
>JANWYX010000008.1 GCA_025055055.1 Caldilinea sp.
CTATCTGGCGGCGCGGCGCATCGACCGAAAGCTGCACCGCTGGCGTGGGCGCACTTATCCTTATCTGTTGCCGGGCAAGATCCGCCGTTGATGGAATTGACAAAGCGCTTCTACGTCCTGAGAAGAGCGTTCGGACGGAGACCGAATTGCGCTGCATCCGTCATCGTCGCCGCCGGCCGGACATGGCGGCTTGCCTGGTGCGCAGAAGGGGTCGCCGGCTGGAGGCCGAACCTTACGTGCACCTGAGGGTGCTTTTTGTTGGGCGTCAGAAAGCAATGCTGGCAGCCTTCAGAAGCACACAACTACTGAAGGCTGCCAGAGCATAAAAGGGAGGTTTGCTCAGTTGCCGCACGGCGCGATGTTGCGCCAGTTGAGCACTGTGTCATTTACCGTCTGTTGGCCGTTGGCTCCGTAGGTGAGGGTGAGCTGCCGATTGGCAAGCTCCTCGCATGCAGCACCCTTCTCCACGAAGTCCCAGGAGCCAAGGGTGTACTTGTACTCGATCTGCACGCCCTCTTTGCCGGTGAGGGTGATGCTCCACGCGTTGGGGCCGATCTGTGTCATGCTGACGCCGCCGGGGTTCCATTCCGGCAACCCGCCGTCGAGGCGGTTGAGCGTGCCCGCAATGTAGACTGTGGCGCCGGCGGGCGTCGTCGCCGGCGTGGCGACGTTGAAGGTCACGCTCACCGTGCGCAGCGCAGCCATCCCCTGCACTTCGTTGGAGTCGGCGGAGCGGTTGAAGGAAGTGTCCACCGCGCGCACGACGTAGAAGTAGCTACGGTTTTCCTCCACAGCGGTGTCCATATAGGTCGTTGCGCCGACCACGAGCGCCAGCGTCGCATAGGGGCCGCCCGCAGTGTCGCTGCGCCGTACCTCATAGCCGTGCACGGCCACATCATCGGTGGAGGCGTCCCACGCCAACGCGATGCCCGCGGGCGAGCCGCTCAGCACGCGCAGGTTGCCCGGTGTCGAAGGCGGGGTCGTATCGCCGCTGGAGTTGACCGTCAGCCGCCCCGGATTGGGCGGCGCAGCGCCGGTCGGAACCGGACCGTTGAGGTCGGCGTAGAGCCAGGTGCGCCCGCCGTCGGTGCTGTAGCGGTAGACATAGTCATAGCTGCCCACGGCGTCGGGCAATAGGCTGGCCATGAACTCGTCGTTGTTGCCCACATCGACGTTGAAGATGGCGTCCACCCATGACCAACCGGCGTTGCTCGCCGGGTTGCTGCCCGCCGGGCCGAAGCCGAGCTGCGCCTGCAAGCCGGGGGTGGGGCCGGGCTGGTCCGTGACGCCGTCGATCCAGACCTGACCGTAGGCGGTCGGCGTGCGGTTGACCGTGCTGATCGTGTGCGCCATGGTTGGCGGCCACTGCAGGTTGGCCCAGCCGATCCGGTGGCTGGGCACCGCCGATACTTCGTTAGAGGCCGCGCCCACGTTGCCCGCGGCGTCGACCGCCTTCACCACGTAATAGTAGAGCCTGGCGTTTTCCAGGCCGGCGTCGACGTAGCTCGTTCCCGCCGTCGCGCCGACCGGGACGTAGCCGCCGCCGGTGACCGGGCTGCGATAGATGCGATAGGTTGTGGCGTCGCTTACCGGGCTCCAGGCAAGCGTGACCTGGCGGTCGCCGGCCGTCGCCGTAAGATCGGCGGGCGCAGCGGGCGCAACCAAATCCTGGCCGGGCATGGGCAGAAGCACCAGCGCGCTCATGGCGGGCATGCTCAGGGTGAGCACGCCGTCCGAGGCTGTGTAGACCGTCGGCGGCAACTGCGGCGCGCGGTTAAGCGCATCGTAGAGCGCAACATTAGCGGGCAAGCGACCGTCGAAGGGGATGGCCAGCGTCTGCGGCGTCGGATTGCGGTTGATGGCAATCACAGCGCCCTGGTCGAGCGTGCGCATCAAGTAGGCCAGCGTGCGGGTGACGTCGTCCGTGAGCAGGAAGCTCAGCTCGCCATAGCGGAAGACCGGATGTTGGCGGCGCAGGTGAGTCAGGGCGGCAAAATGGCGGAAGAGCAACGGGTCGCCGCCGGCGCCCGCCGGGCCGACGCCGCTCCACGGAAAGGTGCGGCGGTCATCGGGGTCATCGTCGCCGTTGAGGCCGATCTCGTCGCCGTAGTAGATGGTGGGCGCGCCGGGAATGGTCATCTGCACCACTGCCGCCAGCATCAGCCGACGTTTGCCCTCGGCGACGTTGGCGGCGTTGAACTCGCGCGTCTCGCGGTTGCGTGCGCCCGGCGTCAGCGCCCAGAGAATGCGCTGCGTATCGTGGCTGCTCAGCAGGTTGAGCATAGTGTAGTAAGCAGCGTCGGGGGTGTCTTCGCGCACGGAAATCAACTTCTCGGCGAAGAGGCTGGGTGGCTGGTCGCTCTGGCCGTCGTCGGGGAAGCCTTTGTCGTCGACGCGGCCGAAGAAGCCGAGGATGGCGTTGCGGAAGCGGTAGTTCATCGCAGTGTCGGCGGCGTCGCCCAATACCTTGGGCAGCACCTCGAACTTCTTCCACAGCTCGCCGATGATCGCTGCGTCCGGTTTGGTTTGCTTCACTGCCTGGCGAAAGGCCGGCCAGAAGTCCGGCGGGAAGGACGGATCGCCCATCACGTCGAGACGCCAACCGGCCGCGCCCAGGTTAAGCCAGTAGCGCGCCACCGCGTTCGGCGCGTTGTAGATCAGGTTGCGCACTTCGGGGTTGTATTTGTTCAGCACAGGCAGGCTGTCGAAGCCGAACCAGGCGTCGTAGGTCATGGTGTTGGGACCGCCCGGCCCGGCGCACGGGCCACCTGCCTGAGGTCGAAAGGTGAACCAGGCGCGATAGGGTGAATCGACACTTTCGCAAGCGCCAAGGGTGGCGAAGCGGCGATAGCGGTCAAAGTAGGGACTGTCGGACGAGACGTGATTAAAGACGCCGTCGAGCACGATGCGGATGCCCTGTTGCTCGGCCAGACGCACCAGCTGCTCAAACTCCTGGTTGGTGCCGAAAAACTTGTCGATCTGGTAATAGTCCTGCGTGTCGTAGGCATGATTGGAGCCCGCCTCGAAGATCGGGTTCAAGTAGAGGACGGTGACGCCGAGCGCCTTCAGATATTGGAGGCGCTGCATGACGCCGCGCAGGTCGCCGCCGAAGTAATCGCGGCCGCGCGGGCCTTCGGTGCAGGGCTGCGCCGGCGACTGATAGTGTCGGCAGTAGCCTTCAGGCAGGTCGCCCCACGATTTGACGATGATCCGGTCGAGAGGGTCGGGCGGATAGCCGTAGCGCGGCTCGTTGCCTTTGGGATTGTTGTTGGCGCGGCCATCGCGGAAGCGATCCGGGAAGATCTGGTAGACGACGGCGTTCTGCATCCAAGGAATGGGTTGAAAGTCAGGGTCGAAGACGGTGATGGCGTAGCCGTTGTCGCGCAGGCTCGGACGCGCTTCGCCCCAGCCGCCGTTGCGGAAGTCATCGTCGTCGTAGTAGGCCGTGGCCGTCCCGTCCTGGATGATGAAGCGATAGTAGAGGGTGGTGGGAACGTCAGGTGTGAGCGTCGCCTGCCAGAAGTCGCAACGTCTGTTTTCCTGAGCCGGATCATAGCAGGAGACGCCGCTCGCCACGCGCTCCATGTTGATGAATGACTGGGCATTGGCGGCGGTGCTCCAGACGCGCATGCGCACGCCGGTCACGTCGTTGGCGTAGGTGCGGAAGCGCAGCGTCACCGAATCGCCTGGGTTGATGGCGCCGAAGGGGGTGCGATACAGCGTGTCGTGCGAGTTGTGGCCCAGGCCGAAATACTCGACGTTGTTGTCCGGCGCAGATTCGCCCGTCTGCACGGTGATGCTGAGCAGCCTTGTGACAGGGTTGTAGGCGAAGCGCACCGTGGCGTTGGCGGGCACGCTGAAGGGAATGTTGGCGCCGCCCGGGACGCCGCCCTGACCATAGTTTTCATCCCAGCTTTCATTGATAGCGACCTTTGCTTCGTAGTCGCCCGCCGGAATCTGGCTCGTGCTGAAGGTGTAGAGGCCATCGCCGTCCGGGTCCTGTAGCCACGAGCGCAGACAGTCGGGCTGCCAGTCGCCCGGGCAGCCGATTTCGCTCTGGAAGGAGCCAGGGACGGTGGCGATGACGCTGTTGCGGTTGTCGGTAATCCAGTGCGTCTTGTGGTCATAGTAGAACTTGACGGAGGCGACTCCCGCGAGCGTCAGCGGAATGTTGGGGCCGTTGCGTTGGGCGTTGGCGCCGTAGTTCTCGTCCCAACCGCCGTTGAGCGCTGCTTTGTATTCCCAGGCGCCAGCCGGAATCGGAAAGGCTCCCTGCCATACGTCATCGTTGGCGTCGAAGCTCAACCGGGTGATCGTGCACTCCGGCTGCCAGTCGCCGGGACAGCCCAGCTCGCTCTGAAAGCTGCCGGCCACCGTCACGTCGGTGGGTGCAGGCGTGTGCGAGGCATGAAAGACGGTCGATGTGGAGGCCGCACCGGCCTGAACGGCCGGCAAATACAGATGCACGCTTGCATCGCTTTCTGTCGGCTCCTGCTGCAACGGCGGCACCGGCGCAGCCAGGGCAGGCGGCGCAAAAGAGAGCATCAAGGTGATCAACAGTAGAAGATGGATAAGTCTGCTGGGCTTCATGATGGGGCTTCTCCTTTGAAGAACAGACGATTGTGCAATGGGAAGGAAAGAGCGGCTGACGTGTTCCTCCCAGATTATACAATCTCTTTAGGAGCGCATGTCAATACCCTTTCTCTGACAATTTCGCGCCTTTGTGCGAAAATCTTTATCGCGTCTTTGGGTTTTTGTGCCTTTGTGTTACTACATCTCTACAAACTGTTTGCAATGACTCATCGATGCTATCGCTTGCGTAAGGAAATCTGTGCATAACGACCATGGCTGTTCATCCGAATTCTTATCCCGCTCGTATTGCGGCGAAGCTCACCCTGCCGGAGCGCAGCGTCGCCGCCGCCGTTCAACTGCTCGACGAAGGCGCAACATTGCCGTTCATCGCCCGCTATCGCAAGGAGGTCACCGGCGGGCTGGATGAAGAGCAACTGCGCGCCGTCGAACAGACGTTGACCTTACTGCGCAACCTCGATGAACGCCGCGAGACGATCCTTGCCTCCATCCGCGAGCAGGGTAAGCTTACGCCCGCGGTGGAGGAGCAGATTCTCGCCGCCGAGACGATCACTGCGCTCGAAGACTTGTATCAGCCCTACCGCCCGAAGCGCCGCACGCGCGCCGGCATCGCCAGGGAACGAGGGCTGCAGCCGCTGGCCGATCTCATCCTGGCGCAGCCGCGCAAAGGCGAAAGTCCCGAAAGCGCTGCGCAGCCGTTTGTGAGCGACGCCGTTCCCACCGTCGAAGATGCGCTGGCCGGCGCTCGCGATATCGTCGCCGAGACGATCAGCGACAACGCCGAAGTGCGTTGCCACACGCGCGACAAGGCGATGCGCTTCGCCACCCTTGCCGCTGCGCGCATCGAGGGCGCCGTCGATGAGAAGGGCGTCTATGCGCTCTATTACGACTTCACCTGTCGCATCGACCGGCTCAAGCCGTATCAGGTGTTAGCTATCAACCGCGGGGAGCGGCAGAAAGTGCTGCGCGTGCGCGTCGAGATTCCGGAGCGCGACTGGCGGCAGGCGATTCAAAAGGTCTTCCCCGACCATCCGCTCTCGCCGTGGGCGGAGCAGCTCCGGCTGGCGACCGAGGATGCGGCCAAACGGCTGTTGTTGCCCGCCATTGAGCGCGATGTGCGCAACGCCTTGACAGAAATGGCCGAGGCGCACGCCATCCGCGTCTTCGCCGCCAACCTGCGTGGGTTGCTCACCCAGCCGCCGCTGGCGGGTCATGTCGTCATTGGCGTCGATCCGGGCTATCGCACCGGCTGCAAAGTCGCCGTCGTCGATCCGGCCGGAAAGTTGCTGGAGACGGCCACGATTTATCCGCATCCGCCGCAGAATCAACGCCGCGAGGCGCTGGCGTTGCTCGCCGATCTGGCTCTACGCCATCGGGCGACGCTGATCGCTATCGGCAACGGCACGGCGTCTAGAGAGACAGAGCAGCTTGTCGCCGAGTTGATCCGACAATGGGAAGAGGCGCAACGCAACGGTGACCGCACCAATTTGCGTGAGTCGGGAGCGTCGCCCCTTCGCTACCTTATCGTCAACGAAGCCGGCGCCAGCGTCTACAGCGCCAGCCCGCTCGCCCGCGCCGAGCTGCCCGATCTCGACGTGAGCATGCGCGGCGCAGTCTCCATTGCGCGCCGCGTGCTCGACCCGCTGGCCGAGCTGGTCAAGATCGATCCCAAATCGATCGGCGTCGGACTCTACCAGCACGACGTTGACCAGAAAGCCCTGGCCGCCGCGCTCGACGGCGTAGTGGAGAGCGTCGTCAACCAGGTGGGCGTGGACGTCAACACCGCCTCGCCTGCGTTGCTAACCTACGTGGCCGGCGTCGGGCCGAAGCTGGCGGCGAGCATCGTGGCGCATCGCAATGAACATGGCCCCTTTCCAACGCGCGCCGCGTTGAAAAAGGTCGCCGGCCTGGGACCGAAAGCCTTCGAGCAGGCGGCTGGCTTCCTACGCGTGCGCAATGGGGAAGAACCTCTCGATGCCAGCGCCATTCATCCGGAAAGCTACGCCAAGGCGCGACAGGTGCTGAAGCTGGCGGGCGTGGACATGCGCACTCCGGTGGCGGAGCGGCAGGCGGCGCTGGATGCGTTGCTGCAGCGCAAGCCGTTGCCTGTGCTGGCGAAGGAGCTCGGCTGCGGCGAGCCGACGCTGGCCGACATTCTGGAGCAAATTGTGCGCCCTGGCCGCGACCCGCGCGAGGATGCGCCGCCTCCCATCCTGCGCAGCGATGTGCTTTCCCTGGCGGATCTGGTCGTCGGCATGCGGCTACGCGGCGTGGTGCGCAACGTTGTTGACTTCGGCGCGTTTGTGGACATCGGCGTCAAGCAGGATGGGTTGTTGCATCGCTCGCAGACGGCGGCAGGCGAGCTGTTAAACGTCGGCGACGTAGTGGATGTGGTTGTGACCAACGTAGACAAGGAGCGCGGTCGCATTGCACTCCGATCGGCGAATATTTCGTAGCAATGCTGTTGCGCTTTCACGTATGCCGCCGAATGATTGTGAGAAACGCTTCACCGTAATTTTGAACAAATTTGGGACCGACGCCGCAGATTGCAAGCAAGGAAGACGGTGTCAAAGGCTTGGATTTTGCCATCTCTCGCAAGATCGCATCATTGCAAATTGTGTAGGCCGGCAATCCTTTGGCGGTGGCAATTTTGAATCGAATTTGCTTCAATACGTTGAATAATCTTTCTGCATCTTCGCCTAGTTCAACGACAAACCTATCTGCAAGTTCATCCAAAAATGAAATTTCGCCTTGATTGGTTCTCCCGGAAAGAAAATCTTTCCCTTGCGACGTCACTCGTAACATGGGGAGCTCTTCATTTGAGACCGGCTTGCTTGCGACGAATCGCTGCGCTGATTACGCAGCGATTATGACCTCGATGGACTCCCTTGAAAAGGTTGCCAGCACTCCGTATGTAGACAGACGATGGAAATTTCTTTCAACAATGAAAGAAGACTCACTGCCTCTTATGATGCTCACAATTTTGTTCACACCCAACAAAATCGGCGTCTCGGCGATGCAAAGCAGCACCACCCGTGCGAGAGAACGTTCATAATCTCGCAGAATTTGATTGATCGTGGAGGAATTCGGTTTGGCGTAAATATGGTGAACATAACGTTTCGCTTTGTGTGAGATTAGGCTTGCGTCATCTTCGCCTCGGAAGCGTGTAAAAAGTGTAATTTGATGGATAGCTCGAAATGATCCGCTATCTGACCGATCATGGCTTGGCGTTTCCAACCTAGCGAAAACTGATAAAGACAGGTGTTACGCGCTGTTCACCGAAATTATTGAGAGAGAATTATGTCAGCTCAATGCTCAGAAGGTTTACCGGCGATCGACGTGCGCTCCCTTGTCGCTTCCTTCGACGGCGAACAACTGCTGGCCGATCTCGACGCACTCGGCGCCATCGGGTGGAAGCCCGGAGCAGGGCTACAGCGCCTGGCTTACGGCGACGCCGATCTCGAGGCACGGCGATGGGTGCTGACGCAGATGCAAGCGCTGGGAATGCAGGCATGGATTGATCCTGCGGGCAACGTCATCGGCCATCTGCCCGGCAGCGAGCCGCTACCTGCATTGGCGATCGGTTCGCACACCGACAGTGTGCCCGGCGGTGGCAAGTTCGACGGCGCGCTCGGCGTGCTGGCCGGGCTTGCCTGCGTGCGTACGCTGCGCAGCCAGGACGTCCAATTGCGTCATCCGCTGTTGCTGATCGATTTCGCCGCCGAGGAGGCGACCACCAGCGCCAGCCCTACCGGCAGCCTCTCCTTCGTCGGCGGGTTGACGCAGACAGCCCTCGACGGGCCGAGCTGGGACGGTCGCTCGACCGTCGCCCTACTCACCGACCACGGCTTCAACATCGCCGCAATGATCGCCAATCGTCCGCCCATGCCGATCGCAGCATTTCTGGAGTTGCACATCGAGCAAGGAGACCGGCTTGCATCCGCCGGCGTTCCCATCGGCATTGTGGAGGGAATCGTCGGCATCCGGCGCTATTACGTCCACTTCCAGGGACAGGCCAACCACGCCGGCACGACGGACATGAAGCGTCGCCGCGATGCGTTGGTGATGGCTGCGCCGTTCATCCTCGCAGTGCGCGAAGCAGCGATGACGCATGGCATCGTCGGCACGGTCGGACGAATCGAGGTGCATCCCAATACACCCAATGTAATCCCCGGCCGCGTAATGCTGGATGTGGAGATCCGCGGGCTGGACGACGCCGTGCTTGACCGAGTGGAGGCGATTCTGGCGGTGGAGGCGGCGCGCTGCGGAGGGACGCTGCATCCCGGCCATCGCAAGGAGCCGGTATTGGCCGATCCGAAGCTGATGGAAGCCATCGAACGAGGCTGCGAGGCGCTGGGCCTGCGCACAATGCGCATGCCCAGCGGCGCCGGCCATGACGCCATGAACCTGGCAGCCATCTGCCCTTATGCAATGCTCTTTGCGCCCAGCGAACAGGGCGTCAGCCACGCGCCGGACGAGTGGACGCAGCCGCACGACTGCATCAACGCCGCTCGAGCGCTGCTGGCTGCAGTGCTGGAAGTGGATGCCATGCCGGACGTGTGACAAAGACGATGTAACGAAGACATATAAACAATCGGAGACGATATGACGGAGACCGTCGATCTCTTGCTGGTGAATGCTACGCAGGTGGTCACTTGTGCAAGTTCGGGTCCTAAACGGGGTGCCGCCTTGGCAGATGTTGGAATCATCGAGCGCGGCGCAGTCGCCGTTGACGAGGGGCGAATTGCAGCGGTTGGGCCGACGGCGGAGCTGCAAAGTCGCTTCCGCGGCCGCGTTCACCTTGACGTCACCGGCAAGCTCCTCTGTCCGGGCTTTGTAGACTGTCACACGCATCTGGTGTTCGCCGGCGATCGCGTCGATGAATTCGAGCGCAAGCTGGCCGGCGCTTCCTACCAGGAACTGTTGGCCGCAGGCGGAGGCATTCTCTCGACAATGCGTGTCACGCGTGCGGCTTCGCTCGACGAGCTGGTGGCGGTGGGGCTGCGTCGTCTTCACGCCATGGCGCGCCTGGGGACGACGACGGTTGAGATCAAAAGCGGCTATGGCCTGGACACAGCCGGCGAGCTGAAAATTTTGGCGGCCATCGAACAGTTGGCCGCCGCTGCGCCGCAGGACATTGTTCCAACGTTTCTGGGGGCGCACGCAGTGCCGCCGGAGTTCGCCGGCGACCCGGACGGCTACATCGAGTTGGTCTGTAAGGAAATGCTGCCGGCGGTGGCGGCGTGGCGCAATGAGTCGTGCTTTGGCGCGCTCGGCGTCCCGGTTTTCAACGATGTTTTTTGCGAACAGGGTGTTTTCAATCCGATGCAATCGAGGCGAGTGCTGGAGGCCGGCCTACATGTCGGGCTGCGTCCCAAAATCCACGCCGACGAATTTGTTGCGCTCGGCGGCACGCGGCTGGCCGTCGAGCTCGGCGCCGTTTCCGCCGACCACCTAGATGCAACGCCGCAAGAAGAGATGGCAGCGCTGGCGCTTTCGGAGACGATCGCAGTGCTGTTGCCGGGCGTCAATTTCCATCTGGGCAGCCATCACTTTGCGCAGGCGCGTCGTTGGGTGGAGGCAGGGGCAGCGATTGCGCTGGCGACCGACTTCAATCCGGGCTCTGCGCCCATCCTCTCCCTGCCGCTGGTGATGGCGATCGCCTGCCGCTATCAGCGACTTACGCCTGCGGAAGCGCTCAACGCAGTTACTATTAACGCAGCGCATGCCCTGGGGCTGGGCGACCGCCTTGGCTCGCTAGAGGTGGGGAAGCAGGCGGATCTGCTGGTCGTCGATGCGCCTGATTATCGCCATCTAGCCTACTGGCTAGGTGAGAATCTTGTAGAAGCAGTGATCAAGGCAGGCAGACGACTACGTGCGTAATTATGCTTTGCTCATCTGGTTGCGCCGCTGTTGACCTAAGAAAGGAAGCATCCACTGGCGCCACCAGGGCGTGCCGG
>JANWYX010000049.1 GCA_025055055.1 Caldilinea sp.
GCAGGCGTTTGGTCGCGCACAAGGCGTGACCGACGCTTCGGTCGATCGCGTTCTCACGGCGACGGGCGAGTTAAATGCACTGCGTTACGGCGGGGTGCTGCAGGCGCGCGGTGTGGTGGGCGTGCGCGGGGCCGGCTACAATTACAGCGGCTTCTACTATGTCAAGCGGGTGACGCACAAACTCAGCCGCGGGGAATACAAACAGCAGTTTACGCTGGCGCGCGATGGGGTGGGGGCGTTGACGCCGGTTGTTCCGCCGTAGGTGGTTATGTTACGCAGCTGAACCTGGCAATCAATAGAGCGGATCGAGCAAATCGCCGGCGGTGAGGGTAGGTGCGGCTCTCAGCCGTAGGTCTTCGATGGCCTGCAAGGCCCTGGGAAATTCAGGGAAGCGCCGTGGTCCCTCACCTTCTGGCTCCCTCTCCCAATGCTGGGAGAGGGGGAGGAGGGAATGCCGTAGGTGCATGCTCTCGATGGCCTACAGAGTCTTGGGGAATACGCGGAAGCGCAGGTACAATCTGCGCCCTTTCTACGGGAAGGTTTCATCGAGCTGCACAACATGAGTTGTTAATTTTTCATCTGACTGCCTATCTTCGAAGGAATGAGAAAGGTAAATCAGGAAAAAGATGAGGTGGGAAAAGGTATGCGCGCACGATGGATTCTTGCGACGATCAGTTTGGCTCTCTTCTGGTTGTTGATGGCTGCGACTGCGCTCACATTTGCACAGGTGACGTCGCCCGCTGCGCAGGAGGAAGCGGCGACGGCCGGCGGCGTTCCCAGCGCCTGGGTCACGCCGCTGGAAATCGATTTCGGCCCGGTGGGCGTTGGCTTTCCTAGCGCGGTGCATACGGTTACGATCCGCAACACAGGCACGACGACGTTGACCAATTTCGTCGGCGGCGCGCCCTTTGATCCGCAGTTCAAAGTTACTCAAAACTGTGCCGGCGGAGTGGCGCCGGGCGCCAGCTGTAATTACTTTTTCCGCTTCATCCCTGCGGCGGTGGGGACCTTCACCACCACCTCGAATAGCTCGACCAACGCAGGCAGCTTCGTCATCACCTTGCGCGGGCGAGGCGTGGGCGCAGGGCTGCACGCGACACCGCTTTCGCTGGACTTTGGTCGCGTTTTGAGCGGTGCAACCGGTGCAACGCAGGTGGTCATTATTCGCAACACCGGCGCAACGACGTTGACCAATTTCGCCGGCGGCGCGCCCTTTGACCCGCAATTTAATGCTTCTCAAAACTGCGCAGGGGGCGTGGCGCCAGGGGGCAGTTGTCAATATTTTTTCAGTTTTAGCCCTAAACAGACCGGCGCCGTTTCGACCACCTCGAACACCTCCACTAATGCAGGCAGTTTTCAGGTTGCATTGCAAGGCCGCGGGACAATGCTCTTTTTCCCGCTTGCCTATGATCAATGGGTCACGCCGCTAGAGCTCGACTTTGGCCCGGTGGGCGTCGGCTTCACCAGCCCGCCGCAGACGGTCTACATCACCAATACTGGCTTTATGCCGCTGACCAACTTTGCCGGCGGTGCGCCCTATGACCCCCAGTTCAGCGCCTTTCAGAATTGTGCAGGCGGTGTGCCTCCCGGCGCGGGCTGTCAATACACTTTCTTCTTCAAACCGGCGTCGGCGGGCTTCTTCACGACAACTTCCAACTCTTCGACGAACGCCGGTCCGATTGTTATTGCGCTGCGCGGGCAGGGCGTCGGCGCCGGCGTTTCGGCCTCGCCGCTCTCGCTGGACTTCGGCTACGTGCCCGTCGGCGACATCAGTCCTCCGCAGGTGGTGACGATCACCAACACCAGCCCGACGACGCTGACCAATTTCGCCGGCGGCGCGCCGTTCGATTCACAGTTCCATGCAACCCAAAATTGCGCCGGCGGCGTGCCTCCCGGCGGCAGCTGTCGGTACACATTCACTTTCCAACCGAATGCACTGGGCCGCTTTACGACGACTTCCAGCTCCAGCACCAACGGCGGCCCGATCATCATTCAACTGGCCGGAGGAGTGGCTCCGCCGATGCTGGGGATGAGTTTTGCACCTTCCATTGCCGAGGTAGGCGAAAGTGTCACATTGCGCTACCTATTGACGAACACCAATCAATCCATGGCGGCTGTCGGCGTAACGTTCAACAATGCGCTTCCCGCAGGGATGAAAGTGGCCTCGCCGGCCAACATAACCGCTTCAGCGGAATGCAACGCCCCGACGCTCACCGCTGCGCCGGGCAGTGGAAACATTGTTGTGAACAGCGCCGCCATCGTCGCCGGTGAAACCTGTGAGATTACGGTGAAAGTCGTTGCCGAAGCTGCCGGCGACTTTCTCAATGTCCTTGCCGCCAGCTCTGTCAACGGCGGCGTCAGCAACATCGCAACGGCGGCGTTGTCGGTGAAACATAGGTTGCGGTTGCCTTTGGTGCTGCGGTGAGGAGAAGAAAGCAGCGAGACAAGAGGAGTGAGGCTGAAAGGGACAGGGCAGAGTTTTTGGGCGTCTTGCAAGCCTCTATCGGAAAGGATTTTCGATGCGACAGTTTCTTGGCAAATATCGGGGGAAGGTGGAAAACAACATCGATCCATTGCAGATGGGCCGCGTGCAGGTGAGTGTGCCGGCGGTGCTCGGCGAAGGCACGCTGAGTTGGGCAATGCCCTGCGCTCCCTTTGCCGGAAGCGGCGTCGGGTTGTTCGCGGTCCCACCGGTCGGCGCCCACGTCTGGGTCGAGTTCGAGGCGGGCGATCCCGACTATCCGATCTACAGCGGTGGCTTCTGGGGCCCCGGCGAGACGCCGGTCATGCCTGCGTTGCCCTTCACCAAGGCCCTGGTCACCGAGGCGCTCATGCTCAAGCTTGACGATACGCCGGGCGTCGGCGGCTTCACGCTGGAAATCAACCCACCTGCCGTGGCCGTGCCGATCAAACTGGTCTGCAACGCCGGTGGCGTCGAAATCACCTGCGGCTCGGCCAGCGTCAAGCTGACGCCGGTGAGCGTGTCGATCAACAACGGCGCCTTGGAGGTAATCTGATGCCCGGGTTTGTCTTGCATGTCGGCGCCACGATTCTCTGCGCCCATGGGGGGCAGGCCCACCCGACCGCGCCCAACCCACGCGTACTCGTCGGCGGCCAGCCCGTGGTGACGCTCAGCGCGCCGCACATGGTGGCGGGCTGCCCCTTCTCGACGCCGGGCGGGCCGATGCCGTGCGTCACCGCCCAGTGGCTCGTGGGCGCCGTGCGCGTCTTTGCCGGCGGCGCCCCGGTGCTGTTGCAGGATAGCCAGGCGACCTGCATCCCCAACGGCACGCCGGTCAATATCGTTTTGACCCAGATGCGGGTCAGGGGGACCTGATGAACATTGCCTATCCCTACGCCATCGACGGTGGCGGCCGCACAGCCCGCGCCGAAGATGAGGAGCACATCCGCCAGTTGATCGAACAGCTTCTCTTTACTGCACCCGGCGAACGCGTCAACCGTCCAACCTTTGGGACAGGGCTGCGCCAGTTGCTTTTTGCGCCCAACAGCCCGGAGCTGGCCACCGCGCTTGAATTTATGGTGCAGGCCGCGCTGCAAGAGGTGCTGGGCGATCTGATCCGCGTCGAGGCGATCAACGTCGTCGCCGAGGAAGCCGCGCTGCGCGTCACCGTGCAATACGTTGTGCAGCGCACCCAGCAGCGCCAAGTCGTCGAAATCGAGAGCTAATTTTCGAGATCGTGAGCAAAGGCCATGAGCATTCAATTCCGTTGCGCTAATCCACGTCGCGCCCAGGTGTTGAGCGCAGCCCCGGTCGCCATCAACGGCGTCGATTTTCTAGAGGTGCTTGACCACGACGCGCCGCTGGGCGCGCCGCAGCAGCGCACGCTGCTCGTGCAGATGATCAAAAACGCACCCTGGGGCCTAAGTGCAGCCAACGTGCGCATCGAGGGCGGCGTGCGCGTAACCGGCGTCCGGGTCGAGTGGGCGGTGCGCGCTGGAGACGCCGGTCCCGGCGACGTTGCCGCCGGCCGCATGACCGCAGCCGAACGCACCTTCTATAACAATCTCCCCAACGCCGACCGCATCCTCGTCGTGCGCACCGACCGAGACGGCGACTTTTCGACCTACACGCTGCGGCTGGTGCGCTCGCTCACCGACGCGCAACCGCCCGTCGGCTTTGACCCAATTCTGAGCGCTGTGAATTTCTCTTTCAAGGTGGAGTGCCCCGACGAGTTCGACTGTGCCACCGAGGAGGAGCCGTCGCTCGAGCCTGCACAGGAGCCGGCCATCGACTATCTGGCGCGCGACTACGCCAGCCTGCGCCGCCTGCTTTTCGACCGTTTGGCGGTGGTGGCACCGGAATGGCGAGAGCGCAATCCGGCCGACCTGGGCGTCGCCATTGTCGAAGGGCTGGCCTACATCGGCGACTACTTGAGCTACTATCAGGACGCCGTCTCCGCCGAAGCCTATCTCGACACTGCGCGCAGCCGCATCTCGCTGCGCCGCCATGCTCGCCTGCTCGACTACCCGATCGACGACGGCGCCAACGCGCGCGCCTGGGTGCAGATTCGCGTGAACGTTGCTTCGCTCTCTTTGCCTGCGGGTATGCCGCTGCTCACGCGCGTCAACGGTTTGCCGCCGGTGTTGCGACCCGATTCTAACGAACTCGCCCGCGCCCGGCAAACCCGTCCCCTTGTCTTTGAAACGATGCACGCTGTACAGCTCTTCCAGGCGCACAACGAGCTGCGTTTTTACACCTGGGGAGAGGAAGGATGTAGTCTGCCCGCCGGTGCCACGCGCGCCACGCTGCGCGGCGACCTGACGGCCACGCTTAAGGCCGGCGACGTGCTGGTCTTCATCGAGCAGCGCAGCCCACGCACCGGCTATCGCGCCGACGCCGACCCGGCGCAACGCTGCGTCGTGCGGCTGACGCGCGTCGTCGCCGACAGCGATCCGTTGGGCGGCCGGTTTGCCGACCCGCCCACCAACGCAGCCACGCCCCTCACCCAGATCGAATGGATGGTGCAGGACGCCCTGCCACTTGCGCTCGATCTCAGCATGGTGCAGGTCCCCGGCGACGATCTCGACGACAGCAGCGAGACGCGCCAGCCGGCGAGCGTTGCGCTCGGCAACATTGTTCTCGCCGATCACGGAGAAACGTCGGACGTAGAGGATCTGTCTCCTGTCGAGACGCCACACCGCTATCGACCGGCGCTGCGTCGGCGCAACGTCACCTTCGCGGCGGACTTCGATCCTGCTGCGCCCGCCTCCCACCTTGTCAACGCCGAGCTTCGCCCGCCGACCTTGCCGGCCGTGCGCCTGACGAGTGCTTCTGGAGAGTGGCGGCCGGTGCGCGACCTGCTCAACAGCGACCGCTTTCAGACCGAGTTCGTCGGCGAGCCGGAGCGCAACGGCAAACTGCATCTGCGCTTTGGAAATGGCCGCACCGGTCGAGCGCCCCAGATCGGCGAGCGCTTCACCGCCGTCTATCGTGTGGGCGGCGGCCCGGCGGGGAACATCGGCGCCGACGCGCTGGCCCACATCGTGACGACCGAAAGCGGCCTTCTCGACGTGCGCAATCCGCTGCCGGCACTTGGCGGCCGCGCGCCGGAGTCAATGGAGGCGGTGCGTCAATATGCGCCCCAGGCGTTTCGCCGTCAGGAGCGCGCGGTGACTGAGGCGGACTACGCCGCTATGGCCGAACGGCACCCCGAAGTGCAACGCGCGGTGGCGACGCGACGCTGGACCGGCAGCTGGCACACGATCTTTCTCACCGTCGATCGCAAGGGAGAAGCGCCGGTCGACGCTGCGTTTGAAGATGACCTGCGCGCCTTTCTAGAGCGCTACCGGATGGCGGGACAGGACATTGAGATCGACGGGCCGCGCTTTGTGGCGCTCGACCTCGCCTTTCTGGTCTGCGTGGAGCCGGGTTACTTCGCCAGCCACGTCAAGGCAGCATTGCTGGAGCGCTTCAGCAATCACCTCTTGCCCGATGGCATGCGCGGCTTCTTTCATCCCGACAATTTCACCTTCGGCCAGCCCGTTTATCTCAGTCAGATCGTGGCAACGGCCATGGCGACGCCGGGCGTGCGCTGGATCGACGCGTCGGCCGGCAAGGGTAAACCGACCCGCTTCCGGCGGTGGGGAGAGGCTCCCCATGGAGAGCTGGGCAAAGGGCAGATCGATATGGGGCGATTCGAGATCGCGCGCTGCGACAACGATCCCAATCGACCGGAGAACGGCCGACTGGAGTTCATCATGGAGGGCGGCCTGTGAGCGATTCAACATTGATGATGCAAGACGCATTGCGCACCACGTTTTATGCATTCCGCAACGCGCCCGGCCAGCCCAGGCTGCGCTATCGCCTGGGAACGCACCGCACGTTTTTGCGCCGCATGGTCGCCCGCCTTTCTCAACAGCAAAGTGAAGATGGCCGCCGACCGCTGGCGAAGTTGACCACGCGCGCGACGGACGATCCGTCGTTGGCGTTGCTCGATGCCGCGGCCACCTTGACCGATGTGCTCACCTTTTACCAGGAGCGCATCGCCAATGAGGGCTTTTTACGCACGGCGACCGAACGCCTCTCAGTGCTGCACCTGGCGCGCGCCATCGGCTACGAGCTGAAACCGGGCGTGGCAGCCTCGACCTACCTGGCCTTCACGCTCGACGACAGCCCGACCGCGCAGGAGACGGTGACGATCCCGGCGGGGACGCAGGTGCAGAGCATACCGGTGAAGAAGGGCGAGCTGCCGCAAACTTTCGAGATGAGTGATGAGTTCATCGCCCACCGCGCCTGGAACCGGCTCAAGCCACGTCTCACCCGCCCGCAAGACTTGAGCAAAGGCGCCAAAACCCTATACCTGGCCGGAGTGGACACGCGCCTACAGCCGGGCGACTTTTTGCTCCTCGTCGGCGAAGAGCGACGTAAACATCCCGGCAGCGAGCAGTGGGACTTGCGTCGCGTGCTGACGGTGGAGGCGAAAACGGGCGAAGGGGAAGGTTACACCGTTGTGACGTGGGAGCCGGGCCTCGGCTCGGAGAAGCCGCCGATGGACCCTGCACAAGCGCCGGAGGTCTACGTCTTTCGCCAGCGCGCACGACGCTTCGGCTTCAACGCACCGGACTGGCGCACCATGCCGCTCGATGTGAAGCGCGAATACGTGGGCAATCCGAACCTTCCGCCCGACCAGCTTCCGAAAAACTGGCCCGGCTTCGAAATCAAGGCAGACAAAACGCCGCTGCTGGAACTGGACGCCGCCTATCCCAAGGTCGTCCCAGAGAGCTGGGTGGCGCTGCTCGCGCCGGGGTATGCGGAGCTGTATCGGGTCGTGAAAAACGAAACGACGGGCGTCGCCAACTTTGCGCTCACGGGCCAGGTCACGCAGCTCACGCTGGACACGCTCGAACATCTGAGTTGGTTCGAGCGCCGTGCGTCGCTGGCGCTCGTCGAGGCAGAGCGGCTGACGCCGGCCGAAGAACCGCTCACGACGCCTGTGACCGGCAAACAGATCGACGTCGTCGGCGCTGTGGGCGACCTGGCGAAGGGACAGCCCTTGATCGTCAGCGGCAAGCTGACCGAAAACGATGAGCAGCCCACTGCGGTCGTCGTCTTTGTCGAAGATGTGCAGGTGAAATTCGGCTTCACGACTATTTTTCTGAAAGACCAAGGGCTGGGTGCCATG
>JANWYX010000022.1 GCA_025055055.1 Caldilinea sp.
GCGCGCGCATCGCCTTAGTTGTGTACAACGACGGCGAACGCCGTTACATCCTGGCGCCGCAGGGCCTGAACGTCGGAGACACGGTTATGTCCGGGCCAAACGCCGACATTCGTCCCGGCAACGCCCTGCCGATCCGCAACATCCCGTTGGGCACCGTGGTGCACAACATCGAGCTCTATCCGGGGCGCGGGGGGCAACTGGTGCGCAGTGCAGGTTTGGGCGCCCAAGTCCTGGCCAAAGAAGGCAAGATGGCGCAAGTTCGCCTGCCCAGCGGCGAGGTGCGCTACATTCATATGGATTGCTTCGCCACCATCGGCGCAGTCTCGAATCCGGACCATGCCAACATCAACCTCGGCAAAGCCGGTCGCAAGCGTTGGCTGGGCATCCGCCCCACGACGCGCGGGGTGGCAATGGATCCGGGTTCGCACCCGCATGGCGGTGGTGAAGGGCGTTCACCGATCGGGATGAAGGCGCCCAAGACTCCCTGGGGCAAGCCTGCGCTGGGTAAAAAGACGCGGCGCAACAAGCGCACTGCGAAGTACATCGTGCGTCGCGGCGGCAAGGCATAAGGAAGGAGTGAAAGCATGTCACGTTCACTGAAAAAAGGACCTTTCGTCAGCCCAAAGCTGCTGAAACGCATTGAAGAGATGAACCGCAAAGGGGAGCGGAGAGTGATAAAGACCTGGTCGCGTGCGTCGACCATCTTCCCACAATTTGTCGGGCACACCATTGCGGTGCACGACGGCAGACGTCACGTGCCGGTCTACATCTCGGAAAATATGGTGGGGCACAAACTGGGCGAATTTGCACCCACGCGTTTCTTCCGCGGCCATGTGAAATCGGAGAAAAGCTCCAAGACGGGACGCCGTTAGGTGCTCGTCCATCCGGGTGAAATGGAGAACGCACGATGGAGATTGTCGCCAGAATGAAATATACCGGCATCAGCGCGCAAAAGACGCGGCTGGTGATCAACGAGATTCGAGGACGCAGGGCAGAAGAGGCGTTGGCTATTCTTTCTTATATGCCCCAATCTGCGGCGCGGGTCGTCTCCAAGACGGTCAAGAGTGCACTTGCCAATGCCGTCGAGAACTTCGGCTACGACGCGAAGGACATGGTGATTACGAAGATTTATGCGGACGACGCGCCGATCCGCAAGTGGCGGCGTTTCGGCGCCCGTGGGCGGTTCAAGCCCTGGCAGCGTCGTTCATCACACATTACGGTTGTCTTAGAGGAGCGCCCTGCCTGATGGGTGGCGCAGCGGTAAGGTGAGTAGTCAGTAAAGGAGAGGATCACTTGGGTCGCAAAGTTCATCCCATCGGGTTTCGCCTGGGAATCATCAAAGAACACAAGAGCCGCTGGTTCGCCACCGGCAAGCAGTACACCGATCAGGTGACCGAGGATCGCAAAATTCGCGCGCTGGTCTTCGATACCCTCAACAAAGAGGAGCGCAGCAGCGGCCGCGAAAGCCGACAGGCCACCAAGAACAAGGCCGGCATCAGCAATATCGACATCGAGCGCCAGCCGAACCAGGTGCACATTATCATCGACACGGCTCGTCCCGGCGTCATCATTGGGCGCAAGGGTGCCAGCGTCAATCAGTTGCGCCAGCAGCTTCAAGACTTGACGCAGAAGAAGGTGAAGATCGATGTGCGCGAGATCGCCAAGCCCGAGCTGGACGCGCGCCTGGTCGCCGAAAGCATCGCCGAGCAGATTGAGCGCCGCGTGAGTTGGAAGCGCGCCATGAAACAGGCCGCACAGAAGACGATCCGCGCAGGTGCCCAAGGCATCATGATCACGGTCTCCGGGCGGTTGGGCGGCAGCGACATGGGACGCGTCGACTCTCTACGCGAGGGGCGAATTCCTCGCCACACCTTGCGCGCCGACATCGACTACGGCACGGCGGAGGCGAACACCACCTTCGGCGTGATCGGCGTCAAGGTCTGGATTTACCTGGGAGAAGTGATGCCCGGCCAGGAATATCACGCCAAATACCTGGCGACGGAGAGCTGAGACGGAGAAGCAACTATGTTGATGCCAAAACGTGTGAAGTATCGTAAGATGCAACGCGGGCGTCTGAAGGGAAAAGCCTACCGCGGCAACACGGTGGCGTTCGGCTCCTATGGCCTGCAAGCGACTGAAGGACATTATGTCACCAGCCGTCAGATTGAGGCGGCGCGTCGTGCCATTGTGCGTTATGTGCGCCGTGGCGGTAAAATCTGGATTCGCATTTTTCCCGACAAGCCGGTAACCAAGCGCGCGGCGGAAACGCGCATGGGCTCCGGCAAAGGCAGCGTCGATCACTGGGTGGCACCGGTGCGACCGGGTCGGGTAATCTTGGAGATTGCGGGCGTGCGCGAGGATCAGGCGCGCGAGGCGTTCCGTCTGGCGGCGGCGAAACTGCCGATGAAGACCCAGTTCATCGCCCGTGAAGAACACGGTGCTTGAGGAGGAATGCAATGAAAGCGGCTGAACTGCGAGCATTGAACAACGCCGAGCTGGCGCGCAAGCTTGACGATTACTATCAAGAGCTTTTTAACCTGCGCTTTCAGCGAGCGACGGGGAAGTTGGCGAACACGGCGCGCTTTGGGCAAGTGAAACGCGACATTGCCCGCATCAAAACGATTCTGCGCGAGCGCGAGCTGGCGGGTGAGTAAGGAGAAGGGAACATGCGTGAACAACGCCGAGCGCTGGTGGGGACGGTCACCAGCGACAAGATGGACAAGACCGTCGTCGTCACCGTCGAACGCGTCACCCGCCACCCACTGTATGGCAAGGTTATTCGTCGCAACAAAAAGTACAAAGCGCACGATGAAACCAACAGTTGCCAGGTGGGCGACGTGGTGCGCATCCGAGAATGCCGGCCGATCAGCAAGGACAAACGCTTCTTTGTGGAAGAGATCTTGCAACGGGCGGTGGTCGTGGATGAAGCCAACGTCTAGTCGTCGAGTCTAATCGTCGAGGAGAAGCGTCATGATTCAGCAGGAAAGTCGGTTGAAAGTCGCCGACAACACCGGAGCTAAAGAGTTGTTGACGATCCGCGTGAAAGGCGGCAGCACCCGGCGCTACGGCAGCGTCGGCGACATCATCGTCGCTACGGTGAAATCCGCCAGTCCGACCGGGAGTGTAAAAAAAGGGGATGTTGTGCGCGCGGTGATCGTGCGTACGACGCGGCCGATCCGACGGCCTGACGGCAGTTACATTCGCTTCGATGAAAATGCTGCCGTCATCATCGACGACAACAAGAATCCCCGCGGGACGCGTATTTTCGGACCGGTGGCCCGTGAGCTACGCGAGGGTGGATTCATGAAGATCGTCTCGCTGGCGCCAGAGGTGCTATAAAGGAGGTCGGAGATGAAAGTCAAGATCGTGAAAGGCGACACCGTGGAGATTATCGCCGGAGACGATAAGGGCCATCGCGGCGAAGTGCAGCGTGTGATTCGTAAAAAGAACAAAGACGGTACTTACGATCCCAATCGAGTGTATGTGATCGTCGCCGGCGCCAATATGGTGACCCGCCATCAGCGGCCTACGGGGCGCGTGCGCACGCAGACTGGTCGCATCACGCGTGAGGCGCCGATCCACATCAGCAACGTCATGCTGATCGGGAGTGACGACAAGCCAACGCGCGTCGGATTCGAGGTGGCGAAGGATGGCAGCAAGGAGCGCATCGACCGTAGGACCGGCGCCCCGTTGCCCAAACCCAAAGCGTAAGACAAGCGGTTATTCAAAAGACGGTGCTGCCAGAGACGGTGAAATTGTTTATACATCGAGCCTGATCTTTCTTCGGTCCATACCCTGCATGGATGTCCTGAATGTATGGCCGAGGTCTGCGGGCAAGGAGAAGAAATGATGAGCGAACAAAAACAGTCGAGACCGGCGCCCCGCCTAAAGGTGCGCTATCGTGAGGAGATCGTGCCGGCGCTGATGAAAGAATTTAACTATCGCAGCGCGATGCAGGCGCCGCGCATCGAAAAGGTTTCCGTCAACATCGGCTTAGGAGAGGCGCTCCAGAACAGCAAGGCGCTGGAAGCTGCCTCCGGCGACCTGGCGACGATCACCGGTCAGAAGCCGGTCATCACGCGGGCGCGGCGTTCGATCGCCGCCTTCAAGCTGCGCGAAGGGATGCCGATCGGCGTCAAAGTCACGCTGCGGGGCGACCGCATGTGGGATTTTCTGGATCGGTTAATTAACATCGTGCTGCCGCGTCAGCGCGATTTCCAGGGTGTGTCTCCGGATTCATTCGACGGACGCGGCAATTACAGCCTAGGGCTGCGCGAACAACTGGTATTTCCGGAGATCAACTATGACAAGATCGATAAGATTCGTGGCATGGAAATCACAATTGTCACGACTGCCAAAACCGATGAAGAGGCGCGCCGGCTGTTGGCGCTGATGGACATGCCGTTCAAGCGATAAGAGGGGATTGCCGTGGCGAAAAAGTCAATTGTGATTCGGGAAAGTCGCCGGAAATACGAAGTGCGCGTGCGTAATCGCTGCAAGATGTGTGGCCGCCCTCGCGGCTATATGCGCCGCTTCGGTCTGTGCCGCATCTGCTTCCGCAAAGAAGCGTTGGAAGGCAAATTGCCCGGCGTCGTCAAGTCGAGTTGGTAAAAAAGAGCATATCTGACCAAAACGGACGCAGCCCTCTTGAAGGGTATCCACCGTTTTTGCGAGTGCTCGGTTGCTGACTACAACTTCGTTGTTTGGTGTGAGGTTGCAAGAGTGACCTGAGGAGAAAATGAAATGGTCAATGATCCAATTGCTGACATGCTGACTCGAATTCGCAACGCCAGCATGGTGAAGCAAAAACAGGTTGCGATGCCGAGCTCCAAAATTAAGGTTGGCATCGCACAAATTTTAGCACAAGAAGGTTTCATCGAGGGATACACGGTGAAAGATGAGAAGCCGCAGCCGAGATTGATCGTGCGCCTCAAGTATACACCCCAGGGACGCTCCGTCATTCGAGGGCTGGAGCGCGTGAGTCGCCCGGGGCGCCGCTACTACGCCGGCTTCAAGGACATCCCGTGGGTTCGCAGCGGTCTAGGGATCAACATTGTCTCTACGCCGAAGGGGCTGATGACGGGGCGCAGAGCGCGCCGCGAGCGCCTTGGCGGCGAGATCCTCTGCAACGTCTGGTAGGGGGTGGCTTATGTCTCGCATCGGAAAAATGCCCATCGCGCTGCCGCCGAAGGTGACGGTGAGCGTCGATAAGGGGAATCTGGTTACGGTCAGCGGCCCAAAGGGGACGTTGAAGCAACAATTTGACCCCGACATGATCATCCAGGTGGAAAACGGTCATGTAAAGGTCTTGCGGCCGAGTGACCAACGTCGGCATAGAGCGCAACATGGACTGACGCGCGCGCTGCTCGCCAACATGGTGCACGGGGTGAGCACCGGCTTCACACGACGTCTGGAGATCCGTGGGGTGGGATATCGCGTGGAAAAACGCGGCGCCAACCTGGTGCTTTCGGTAGGCAAGAGCCATCCGGTGGAATTTGCACCGCCGACGCCGGACATCGTCTTTGAGGTTGACAAAGATGGTCGCGGGTTTGCGATCAGCGGCATCGACAAGGCTGCCGTTGGTCAACTCGCCGCCACAATCCGTAGCGCCCGCCCGCCGGAGCCCTATCAGGGCAAAGGAATTCGTTATCAGGGCGAATATGTGCGGCAGAAAGCCGGCAAGACCGGTAAGACCGGCAAAACCGGCAAGAAATAGGAGTAAGCAACTATGGCGAGAGTAAATCGTGCAGCAGCCCGCCGGCGCCGTCATGCCCGCGTGCGCGTCAAGGTGCATGGAACGCCGGAGCGGCCGCGCTTGAACGTATTTCGAAGCTTGGAGCATATCTATGCGCAGGTGATTGACGACGTTCACGGCGTTACGCTGGCGTCCGCCTCTACGATCGACCGTGAACTGCGCAACCAGGTCGCCTCGCTCCCCAAACTTGAGCAGGCGAAGCTGGTGGGCAAAATGGTGGCGGAGCGCGCGAAAGCCAAGGGCATTGCCCGCGTGGTTTTCGATCGCGGCGGCTACCCTTATCATGGTCGTGTCAAAGCATTGGCGGAGAGCAGCCGCGAGGCAGGGCTGGAATTCTAATTCGGCGGATGGCCGGGAGAAAAATGATGGCAAAGAGAGAACGAAAGAGCAAAGAGCGCGAAAAAGAACGCGAAGAGCGTCGCGAGGAACTCGATGAGCGCGTGGTCCATCTTACCCGCACTGCCAAAGTCGTGAAGGGCGGACGCCGCTTCGCATTCCGCGCCGTTGTCGTGGTGGGTGATCGACAGGGACGCGTCGGCGTCGGTATCGGCAAGGCGCGTGAAGTGCCAGACGCCATTCGTAAGGCGTCGGAGCGGGCCAAAAAAGAGATGGTGCGGGTGCCGCGGCTCGGCGGCACAATTCCGCATGAAGTGACGGTGAAGTTTGGCGCCGGCAAGGTGCTGCTGAAGCCGGCCAGCCCCGGCACCGGCGTGATCGCCGGCGGCGGCGTGCGCGCTGTGGTGGAGGCGGCGGGCATCAGCGACATTCTCAGCAAGTCGTTGGGCAGCGACAATATCCTCAACGTCGTTCAGGCTACCTTCAGTGCATTGAAGGAGCTGCAAGACTTTCGCGAGGAGGCCGTCTACCGGGGCGTCGAGCCGGCGCACCTGGCGCCTTTCTGGTACAAGGAGGAGCTGCATGGCTGAGCAGACGACGGCGAAAACGATCCGGATCAAGCTTGTGCGCAGCCCAATTGGGTACACGGAAAGTCAAAAACGCACCGTCAAAGCGCTGGGGCTGCACAAATTGAACCAGATCGTAGAAAAGCCGGACAATGAAGCTGTACGCGGCATGATCGAAACCGTCACCCATCTGGTGGAGATCGTCGAATAGCCGCTTGCAAATAGCGTACTTTTTTTGCACAAGGAATTCCTATGAAACTACATGACCTGCGTCCCGCTGAGGGTTCGACAAAAAAGCGCAAGCGAGTAGGTCGTGGCACTGGCTCCGGCAAAGGGAAGACCAGTGGTCGCGGCCAGAAAGGACAAAACGCCCGCTCCGGAGGCTCGGTGCGGCTGAATTTCGAGGGTGGACAGTTGCCGCTGACCAAGCGACTTCCCAAGCTGCGCGGCTTCAACAATCGCTTCAAGGTCATCTTTGTCCCGGTGAACCTCGACCAACTCGACCGACTGTTCGAGGCGCAGGCCGAAGTCTCTCCAGAGACGCTCGCCCGCGTCGGACTTTTGGGCAATGTCAACGAGCCGGTGGTGGTGTTGGCGCGTGGAGAGGTGACAAAGCCTCTGACCGTCAGAGTGCAGCGTATCAGCGCAGCGGCGCGCCAAAAGATCGAAGCTGCAGGCGGCACCGTCGAAGTGTTGGGCTACGAAGTCAACAGACGTCTGCCGCGGTCGTAAGAGTGCATCGTTTCGACAATGGGCCCTGTGCGCCTTCGGAGTCTCTCTGAGGGCGCACATCAGGAATAAGAAAGGAACTCGCGCATGCTTGAAGCTGTACGCAATGCGTTCCGATTGCCAGACCTGCGCCAGAAGCTGTTGATTACACTTGGCCTTCTCACCTTCTATCGGCTGGCGGCCAATATTCCCCTGCCCGGCGTCGATCATCAGGCGCTGGCCGTGATCTTTCAGCAGAGCGACAATATTTTGCTGAATTTTCTGAATTTTTTCAGCGGCGGCGGTCTCTCCCGCATGGGCGTCATGGCGTTAGGCGTCTACCCCTATATCACCGCCTCCATCATTTTGCAGCTCCTCATCCCCATCGTTCCTGCGCTTGAGGAGCTGAGCAAGGAGGGAGAATCGGGCAGGGCCAAGATCAATCAGTACACGCTTTGGCTGACGATCCCGTTGGCGCTGCTCCAGGCGATTGCGCAGGGCACATTGCTCAGCAGCGACGTCATTGCCGGCGGCGTCGCCGTGCTGCCAAACTGGGGCTTTTCCGCCAACGCCTGGTTTCCCACCGTAACCATGATCATCGGCATGACGGCAGGGACAATGCTGGGCGTCTGGTTGGGCCAGTTGATCACGGAGCAGGGCATCGGCAACGGCGTGTCGCTGATCATCTTCGCCGGTATTCTGTCCAGCGTGCCCTTCCAGGTGCGGCTTCTCTCGCAAAATTGGGTGCTGTTGATTGTCTTCTTAATTGTCACAGTTGCGACGATCATTTTGATCGTCTGGGTGCAAGAGGGGCAGCGACGCATTCCGGTGCAGTACGGCAAACGGGTGCGCACCATGCGCGGCAACCGCATGATGATGGTCGGCGGACAGAGCACCTACATCCCGCTGCGCGTCAACACGGCCGGCATGATCCCTCTGATCTTTGCCCAGAGTCTGTTAATTCTTCCGAGCACGATCGCCAGCTATTTCGTGGCGCGGCCCGACTGGATCGGCGCCATCGCCAACTCGATCTTCCAGTTCTTCAGCCCGACCAATGCCTTTTATTGGATTTTCTACTTCCTGTTGACGGCGGCTTTCACGTATTTCTACACGGACGTCATGTTCCGTCAGCAAAACTTGCCGGACACGTTGCAGAAACAGGGTGGCTTTATTCCCGGAATTCGTCCCGGCCCGCGCACCGAGCAATATCTGAACGGCGTGCTTTCGCGGATCACCCTCGTCGGCGCTGTGTTCCTGGGTTTTATGGCGGTCTTGCCCTATGTCGTCGGCTCGCTGGCAGACGCCATCATCGGCGGCGGCACCGGTGTGTTGACGAACTACAACTCGCTGATTATCAGCAGTTCCGGCATGCTGATCGTCGTCGGTGTGGTGCTGGACACGATGAAACAGATCGAGGCGCAGCTGATGATGCGCAACTACGAGGGATTCATTCGGTAACGGGTTTCACGCACAGGAGAGACTGTTCGGAAATATTAGGCGCAGCGGAGACCGGGCTCCGATCTCCACCTGCGCCGTCCGCCCTCCTCCGACGGCGAAAGGAGATCGGCGATGAGCGAAGAGCGCACCTATATTGTTTTGCTCGGCGTCCCGGGCGCAGGCAAGGGCACGCAAGCAAAATTGCTAGAGCAGTCGCTTGGACTGCCACAGATTTCGACGGGCGATATTTTCCGCTACAACCTGAAGCACGAGACTGAGCTAGGCAAGTTGGCCAGGAGTTACATGGATCGCGGTGATTTGGTGCCCGATGCGGTCACCATTCGCATGGTGGAAGAACGGCTTCAGCAGCCCGATTGCGCCAAGGGCGCGATCATGGACGGCTTTCCACGCAACCTGGTGCAGGCCGAAGCTTTGGACAGGATGACTGCGCCCTACGGCGGCGTAAAAGTGGCGCCGCTGATTTATGTGGACGACGAAGAGACGATCCGCCGCATCACCGGACGACGAACCTGCCGCACCTGCGGCGCCGTCTATCATATCTTGTATAACCCGCCGAAGGTGGCGGGCGTCTGCGATGTTGATGGTGGCGAGCTCTATCAGCGCGAGGACGATACAGAAGAAACGGTGCGCAATCGTCTGTATGTCTACTATAAGCAGACGGCGCCGTTGATCGGATATTACTTTGCCAAAGGTCTCTTGCGTCAGATCGATGGCTCGCGGTCGATCGAAGAAGTGCATGCTGCGCTCCTCGCTGTCATCCGAGAGGTGCAGCAGAGAGCGAGTGTGCCGGCGTATCGGCAAAGCAACTGAACCATGATGAACATGTTTCGGCGACAACAACAAGCACGGACAGTGCGGCGATCGGCATCGTCTACGCAGCGACCACAGCCGCAGCTTAAAAGCCCGCGCGAGATTCAAATCATGCGCGAGGCCGGGCGCATTGTGGCGCGCGTCCATGCGGTGTTACGCGAAGCCATTCAACCCGGCGTCAGCACCTGGGAGCTGGATCGGCTTGCCGCCGAAACGATGAGCAAGTACAACGCCGCCTCTTGCTTTCTCGGCTATCGAGGATTCCCCGCCCACATCTGCACAAGTATCAACGAAGAGCTGGTGCACGGCATCCCGAGCAGAGATCGCATTCTCAAGGCAGGCGACATCATCAGCATCGATGTCGGCGTGCGTTACCGGGGCTTCATCGGCGACAGCGCATGGACCTATGCCGTGGGTGAGGTCAGCCCCGAGGCGCAGGCGTTGATGCGCGTCACGGAAGAAAGTCTCTATCAGGGCATTGCGCAAGCGCACCCTGGTCGCCGCGTCGTAGACATCAGCCGCGCCGTACAACGCTATGTGGAGGCGCACGGCTTTCACGTCGTGCGCGAATACACGGGTCACGGCGTCGGTCGTCAGATGCACGAAGCGCCACAGGTGCTCAATTACGAAAGCCAGGACCCGGATGGTCAGATCGTCCTGCAGCCGGGCTTGGTGATCGCCATTGAGCCGATGGTGCAAATCGGCACATGGCAAACGCGCACGCTCAAAGACAACTGGACGGTGATCAGCAAAGATCACAGTCTGACCGCCCATTTTGAGCACACAGTTGCAATAACAAATAATGGGCCTGAAATTTTGACTCTACCCTAAAATTATGGTAGATTGGCAAAGTTGTGCCCTGCGCTGCAAGGCCTTTTTGCGGTGCAGTGGGCGATTCCGTCAGATACGCTTCGCCGGATATGCGTAGTGTGCGCCCGATAAGGTGTATGTGCATCGAATTATAATTTTTGTGTGCGAAGATCATACTGCGATGCAAGATGCGGTGCAATAGCAGGGGTGAATCATGAAAGTTCGACCATCTGTCAAAAGAATTTGTGAAAATTGCAAAATTGTGCGCCGGCGCGGCGTGCTCTACGTGATCTGTAAGAATCCGAAGCACAAGCAGCGTCAGGGCTAGGATCGCGCAGCGAAGGAGAGCAACTGTCATGGCACGTATTGCTGGTGTAGACATTCCGCGTGACAAGCGGGTGGTGATTTCACTGACCTACATTTATGGAATCGGCAAGCCGACCAGCCAAAAAATTTTGGCAGCAACCGGCATCGACGAAAACAAGCGCGTGAAGGACTTAGATGAAGCAGAACTGACGCGGCTGCGCGATTATATCGACCGCAATTATGTCGTGGAAGGCGATCTCCGTCGCGAGGTCAACATGAACATCAAGCGGCTGATCGAGATCGGCTGCTATCGGGGAATTCGGCATCGCCGCAATTTGCCCACGCGCGGTCAGCGCACCCGCACCAATGCACGCACGCGCCGCGGTGCGCGCAAGACCGTCGCCGGCAAGAAGAAGGCCCCGCGCAAGTAGTCAGCTTTCTCTTGGGGGAACGCCAGGAGTCAGAGGGACATTGCAGGATTTACTTTTGCATTGTGTAGGGAGATACAGCAATGGCTCGACCTCAACGTGCGCGTCGCGATCGGCGAACTGCGCGCAAGGAAAAGAAGAACGTACCGGTCGGACAGGTGCACATCCATGCATCGTTCAACAATACGATCGTTACGGTGACGGATTTGCAAGGAAACACCCTGTGTTGGGCGAGCAGCGGCAGCGCCGGCTTCAAAGGAAGCCGCAAGTCCACGCCCTTCGCCGGTCAGTTGGCTGCACAGAGCGCTGCACAGACCGCTCGCTCCGACTTCAATATGCGTGAGGTAGATGTATTCGTGAAAGGTCCCGGTCCTGCCCGCGAGAGTTCGATCCGCTCGGTTCAGGCCGCCGGGTTGATCGTTCGCTCGATCACTGACGTCACGCCGATCCCCCACAACGGATGTCGGCCGCCAAAGAAGCGTCGCGTCTAGCGCTCTGCAGGGTGTAGACGGAAGGGCAGCAGCCGATGAAAACAGATGGCGCAGCAAATGCGCCATCTGTTTTGACACATCCCGACCGAGCCCATTCCGGCCGGATCGATGTGTGAACAACGCGACGGGCGACGGCGCCCGTTGGGGAGACAAAAGGCGTGCGAGCAAATAAGGAGGGGCGGCGCAAGAGCCGCTGAGCAATTATTGCGGAGGAAAAATGGCTCGATATACTGATGCAGTTTGTAAATTGTGCCGGCGTGAAGGACAAAAGCTCTTCTTGAAGGGAGAGCGCTGCTTGTCGCCGAAGTGCGCAATTGAGCGCCGCGGTTTTCCGCCAGGCATGCATGGCAAAAAGCAGACGTTCCGGCGCAAAATGTCAGATTACGGTCTGCAACTGCGCGAAAAGCAGAAGGCGCGTCGCATCTACGGCGTGTTGGAGCGACAGTTCCGACGGTATTTTGAAGAGGCCAACCGCGTCACCGGCATGACGGGCGTCAACCTGTTGGCGATGCTGGAACAGCGATTGGACAACGTCGTCTATCGGCTTGGCTTTGCCGACAGCCGCGCCCAGGCGCGTCAGTTGGTGCGCCACGGCCATTTTGACGTCAACGGCCGGAAAACCGACATCCCTTCGTTCCAGGTGCGCGTCGGAGATGTCATCGCAGTGCGAGAAACTGCGCGCAGCAAAAGCTATTTCAAGGACCGCCTTCAGATCATGCAAGATGCCAGATTGAGCGTTCCCGGCTGGTTGCGGCTTGATCTGGCCGGCATGCGCGGAGAAGTGGTTGGAACGCCGACGCGCGAAGATATTGAAATTCCGCTGAATGAGCAGCTTATCGTTGAGTACTACAGCCGCTGAGGAAACAGTGGAGCGATTTAGGCGCTTTGGTGAAACTTGCCGGCGCCAAAGCGAAAAAGATGTGTAAGCTTATTGAGAGCTTCAGGGAGGGATGCCCTTGTTAAACATGGTTTTACCCAAAATTGAAGTTGAGGCAAGCTCCCAGAATTACGGTCACTTTGTCATTAGTCCACTGGAAAGCGGCTATGGCATCACGCTGGGGAATGCATTGCGTCGCGTTCTGCTGTCGAGCTTGCCCGGCGCAGCCGTCACCTCGATTCGCGTCAGCGGAATTCATCATGAGTTTTCGCCCATTCCGCATGTGCGCGAAGACATGACGCGATTGATTTTGAATGTGAAACAGATTCGCTTCCGCTCTCATACGGATGAGCCGGTGCGTATTCACGTGGAGGTGTCGAGTGAGGGGCCGGTGACGGCCGGCGACTTGAATTGTCCGCCGGAAATCGAGGTCGTCAACCCGGATCAGTACCTGCTGACGGCGGACTCGAATGACGTCGACCTGGATATCGAGATGATCGTCTCCAAAGGTCGCGGCTACAGCCCGGCCGAAGAGCGGGGCCGACTGCCGCTTGGCGAGGTTCCGGTTGACGCCATCTACAGCCCTGTGCGCAAGGCAGCCTATCGGGTCGAGCGCACGCGTATCGGGCAACAGACCGACTATGACAAGCTCCATCTGGAGATCTGGACGGATGGTTCAATTTCGCCGGAGAAAGCTCTGCGCGATGCTGCCCAACTGTTGATTCAACATTTCACGCTGTTGGCGGGAACGGAAGTGACCGTCATCGAAAGACAAGAGGAAAGCGCTGAAGGAATCCCCATGCGTATCTTCGAGGCGCCGATCGAAGAGCTCGAGTTGACCGTGCGCGCTTACAACTGTTTGAAGCGCGCCGGCATCACGAAGGTCGGCGAAATTCTCAAACGCATGGAAAAGGGTGAAGATGAAATGCTCGCCATTCGCAACTTCGGAAAGAAGTCGTTGGACGAGCTGGTCGAAAAGCTGCGCGAGAAGGGTTATCTGAATGTGCCCGGCGTCGACCTCAGCGCTTACACCAGCGGGGTCTACAAGCCGCTCGCCGTAGACGAAGAGACCGAAGCATAAAGAAGAGGAGTTTGAAGGATGCGTCATCGAGTTTTTGGACGCCGATTGGGGCGGAACTCTGGGCAACGAAAGGCGCTGTTCCGCAACCTTGTGCGCGAGCTCTATTTGCACGAACGCATCGTCACCACCGAAGCCAAAGCGCGCGCCGTGCGCGGCGACGCCGAGCGGTTGATCACCAAGGCCAAACGGGGTCTTGCAGGCGAAAGCAACCGCGTTCATGCGCAGCGTCAGGTGGTGGCCTATCTGAACGACAAAACCGTCGCCAAAAAGGTGTTCGACGTCTTCGCGCCGCGCTACGCCCGGCGCAACGGCGGGTATACGCGCATCATCAAGTTGGGCAAACGACAGGGCGACGCCGCAGATATGGTGATTTTGGAGCTGGTGGATCGTCCGGCAGCTTGAGCGTGGCCGAAGGAGGCGTTGTTTTGTGACGCCGCCGCTGCGCACCGTCTGTGCGCTTGTGGCTTACGACGGAACCGACTTTTACGGGTTTCAGTCTCAGGCCGATGTTCCGACAGTGCAGGATGCACTGGAGCAGGCGCTCGACCGGTTTTGTCTTCGAGAAGGTCGCATCATCGGCGCCGGTCGCACGGACCGAGGCGTGCACGCCAGCGGACAGGTGATTCGGGCTTCCATGCGCTGGAAGCAGGCGATGGCCGATCTCGAACGGGCCTGGAACGCTCACTTGCCGCCTTCCATTGCGGTGCGCTGTGTGCGTGAAGCGCCGGAGGGTTTTCATCCACGCTTCGACGCCATCAGCCGTATGTATCGCTACTTCGTCTGGTGGCAACAGGCTCCAGAGGGGTTCCCGTCGCTGCGACGATCGCCGCTGACCGATCGATTTGCTTTGTTGGAAACTCGTCCTCTTGACGTGGCGGCGATGAACCAAGCAGCGTCTTATTTTCTCGGCGTGCATGATTTCGCCACCTTCGGGCAGGCGCCGCAGGAGGGCGAAGGCACGGAGCGATGCGTGACGGCGGCTTTCTGGCGCATCGAAGAGCCGGGGGCGTCGTTGTCCGCTCCTCATCCAGCAAGACGGCTGGTGTTCACCATCGTCGCCAATGCCTTTCTGCGGCAGATGGTGCGTACCATTGTGGGAACCTTGCTGGCTGTAGGGAGAGGCGAGATTCCGGCCGAAGCAATAAAGCAGATGCTCGGCGCCAGGGACCGCAGCGAGGCGGCGCCGCCCGCTCCGCCTCAAGGGTTGATGCTGGAAAGGGTTACTTACCCGCCCGTGTTGGACGGGTGGGTTCACGCACAAGTGGAAAGCAAAGTTGCACCGCAACGAGAAGATCGAGTGATTGATAGGGAGCAGGGACGTGAAAACGCTTACGCCAAGCAAAGACGAGGCTTTGGAAAGCCGTGAATGGTATGTCGTAGACGCCACCGGCAAGACGTTAGGGCGGTTGGCTTCGGAGGTCGCAAAAATTTTACGCGGCAAGCACAAGCCGACCTTTTCGCCCAATCTTGACAACGGCGACTTTGTAATCGTGACAAATTGTAAGCGCATCGTTGTTACGGGCAAGAAGCTCGATACGGTGCGCTATTATCGGCACTCGCGCTATCCCGGTGGGCTAAAGAGCCGTAGCATGCGCGAGATGATGGACCGTTTCCCCGAGCGCGTCATTTACGAAGCCGTGCGCGGGATGATGCCGAAGAATAAACTAGGTCGCGCCCAGATGAAAAAGTTGCGCATTTACACCGGAGATCAGCATCCCCACGACGCGCAACAGCCAAAAGCGTTAGAACTTTGAGAGAAGATATTGAAGGACGGAGAGTCTCATGGCTGAGTATGTAGAAGCTGTCGGGCGTCGCAAAGAAGCCACTGCGCGTGTGCGCCTGTATCCGGGCACCGGCGAGATTGTCGTCAACGACAAGCCGGTTGATGTTTACTTTGGACGAGCGCTGGATCAAATGATCCTGCGCCAACCGCTAGTGCTCACCGGCACAGAGTCCTCCTACAACATTAGCGTCAAGGTGTGCGGCGGCGGGGAGAGCGGGCAGGCAGCAGCCGTGCGCCTGGGCATTGCGCGCGCTTTGTGCGAGCGGGACCCCAATCTGCGTCTCCCGTTGAAGACGGCCGGGTTCTTAACTCGCGATGCGCGCGAAAAAGAGCGCAAGAAACCCGGTCTCAAGCGTGCGCGCAAGGCGCCCCAGTACACCAAACGCTAAACTTTCGGGCTACGTTCTCTCTATTTACAGAAATGCAGGCAAACGGAGCGATTGGGTCGTTCCGTTTGCTTGCTTTGCATGGTTGATTTGATAACCGATCTGATAGAGAGTATACTCAGAGGTAATGACTTCAATTGTTAAGACCGGCGTGCTTTGTATCCCCACCTATGACGAACAAGCCGTGCAGGCTGTGCATCGCCTTCTGCACGCACGGCTACGCGGGGTCGTGGTGTGGGCGGAACGCCACGGTGCAGGGCAGCGGTACTGGGTCGAAGAGCTGTTGCGGCGTTGGTGTGATGAGGAGGAGCTCGATCTGATTCTCACGATCGGCGGCACTGCGCCGGCGCCCGGCCCAAGCGCTTGGGAGATCACCCCGGAGGCGACGGCTGCCGTGATCGAACGCCTTTTGCCCGGCTTGCCGGAGGCGATGCGCGCTGCCATGAGTAAGAAGACGCCGCTCGCATTTTTAGACCGCAGCATGGCCGGCATCCGCGGACGCACGGTGATTCTCAATCTCCCGGCCGGCGTGCATGCGGTTTCGTTGGCGTTGGAGGCAGTGGTGGACCTTCTCGGCGCAGCGCTTGCCCATGTGCGCCAAGAGCCCGTCATCCCAACGCTGGAAGATGCGCTGGCTACCGTTGCATCCTTGGACGACGGTGAAGATGATGAGCCGATGCAGCCGCCTTCGACTCTTTCCACCCCTGCAGGCGCCGGCAAACGCCCTGGCCGCTCCCTCGATCCGGAGGAGTTCGCCGAATTCCTCCGCCGACGCTCTCGGGAACAATGACGGCTGCTCGGCTCAACCGCTCAATCTCGCCTAAATCACCGCCAGTGCTTTGCGTCGCTCTTCGATGGCGGCGAGCAACGCTACGAAGGAGTCGGCAAATTTTTTGACGCCGTCTACTTCCAGTTCCTCCGTAACCTCTTCCATGGAAACGCCTAGGTCGGCCAGCTCTGCAAAGACTTTGCGAGCGCTGTCCAGATCGTCGCGCACGGTGAGCGCAACTTTGCCATGGTCTTTGAACGCTTCGAGCGTCTGAGGAGGCATGGTGTTGACGGTGTGCGGGCCGATCAGCGGCTCTACATAGATCAAATCCGGGTAAGCGGGATTCTTGGTGCTGGTGCTGGCCCACAAGGGACGTTGCACGTGCGCGCCAGCGGCGGCCAGCCGCTCCCACGCCGGGCCGACGAAAGTCTGCTCGAATTGCGCGTAAGCCAATTTTGCATTGGCAACCGCCGCCTTGCCCTGCAAGGCCTTGCAACGCGCTGCCTTTTCCGGAAATTGCAAGGCGATGCGCTCGAGACGGGCGTCGATGTTGACGTCCACGCGGCTGACGAAGAAGCTCGCCACCGAAGCGATAGCGTCCACGGACAGGCCGGCTTCGAGGCGGTCGGTCAATCCCTGAATATAGGCGGCCATAACCTCGGCGTAACGCTCCAGGCTAAAGATTAACGTGACATTGATATTGACGCCATCCGCAATCAACTGTCGAATCGCCGGGATGCCCGCTTTGGTGGCCGGCACCTTGATCATCAAGTTGGGCCGTGCAACGGCGGCGTGCAAACGGCGCGCCTCGGCGATGGTGGCTTCCGTGTCATAAGCCAAATCGGGGGCAACCTCCAGGCTAACGAAGCCATCCAGCCCCTGGTGAGAATCGTACACAGGGCGCAGCACGTCGGCGGCGGCCTGGATGTCGGCGATCGCCAACGCCTCGAAGATGCTTTTGGCGTCTGCACCCCCGGTCGCCAACCGCTGCAGGTCTTCCTGATAGGCCTTGCTTTTGGCGATTGCCTGCTGAAAGATGGTGGGGTTGGAGGTGACGCCACGCACGCCTTCGTTGACCAGCGCTTGGAGCGCGCCGTCCTGGATCATGCCCCGCTCGATATAATCAAGCCAAATGCTCTGCCCAAGTTGATATAGCTGCTGGATACGGTTCATGCTTGCTCCTTTTCTGTTTTATTCCCTTGCAACGGCTGTCGATTGACGGAGGTAAGGAATTGTTCACCTTTCCCTGCCGTTCACTTTTGATTTTGGTCTTTATGACTTTGGGCTGACTTTGGGCTTTATCTTTGACAAATTGTATCACACCATGTACTATGTTTTTTGTAGCGATGGTTACTGCCGTCTTGCAACAGTATACTCATAATGGCTTCGGCTGGAAAGTGAATCAAAAATTGATTCTTCAGTCCAGCCAATTGTTTAGAGTGTGCTTAAACTGAAGAGAATCCAGGTTGTTAGTTGAGGAGAAGCGAAACAATGGCAAAGCCTATTGTGGTGACCGATGCCACCTTTGAAGAATTAGTCGTCAAAGCCGAGAAACCGGTGCTGGTTGATTTCTGGGCCGAATGGTGCGGCCCCTGCAAAATGATTGCTCCGGTGCTCGACGAGCTTGCCGACGAAATGGGAGATCAGTTGACGATTGGCAAGCTGGACGTGGACGAAAATCAAAACACAGCGTTCGCCTTCGGCGTGATGAGCATTCCGACCCTGTTGCTCTTCAAAAACGGTGAACCGGTCGAGCGCATCGTCGGGTATCAGCCGAAACCTGCGCTGAAAAGTCGCCTGCAAAAACACTTGAACTGAGCGCTGAACCGCTTTCCAGCAAGGGTGTGATCGTCCGATCACACCCTTTATGATTTGGTTTTCGCCGATGCATCAACGGCTGCGATGCTTTCGTAGAAAGCGTTCAAGCGGCCACAGCCCTATCAGCACAAAGGCGTCGAGCAGAATTAAGAAGATGAGGGCGCCGACGGTGATTTCAAAGAAGGGCTCCATCCATGCCAGTAGCATTCTCATCGGCTCCAGCGGTAATCCCACTCCGATATAAATCAGCGCCATCAAAGCAGTGTAAAGCAGAGCGGGCTTAAGCGGCTCGCGGTCGCTGCTGCTGGGCAGCATGCTGTTGCCGATGGCGAACAGCATGTATGCCCACAGCAATCCATCCGCCGTGCGCAGGCCGGCGAAAAAAGCCATCGCCACCTGCAGCAGATGACCCGCCGTCAGCGCCTCCAGCAGTGCGGAAGTGGCGAACACCCGCCATCCAATCCAGGCGATCGCAAGGTTGCCCAACAACAAAGGCGCCATACCCACCACGCTCTCCCGCCAGACGTCGGCGCGTTGCATGCTGACGCTGCCCAGGCCGAGATGTTCCCCTTGTTTGCGAGGCCAGATGCGAAACTTGCTGACGCGCAGCCCTAGTGTGCGCGCCGCCAGCCAGTGCGCTGCTTCGTGCAAAACGACGCCGGGCAAGAGCAGCAGAAAAATGATTACGCCTGCCAGATCGCCCCAGCCGGTCAGATAGAAGGTGACGCCCTGCACGCGCAGGCTGACCTGTTGGCTCAGCCAAGAGAGCGTAAGCAGGCTGCCCAGCAGCACCGCCAGGAGCATCAGGGTGTGCAGCTCTTGTGCGTCCAAGATGTGCTCGCTTTGCGTGGTCAGGGCGATCGAGGCTCCAGATTGTAGGTGAGACTTTCTAACAACCAGCAGCCATTCTGTCGGACGAGCGTCCAGCGATCTCCACCGGGGGCAATTTCGGCGCCGATGCGTGTGGTGGCGGTGACGACGGCGTGATCGCCGGCGATCTTTACCTCCATGTCCGACGGGGTTGCATCCGTCGGAGCGCCGGGGAAGACGACGCGTACGTAGCGATGGCGGATGGCATCGACACCGTGCCAGGATTGGTCGTCCTCGAGCCGATCAGGCGTATGTCTGGCGTCGGCGACATAACCGTCTTCACTCCATAGCATCATCAAGGCGTCGATTTCTTGCGCAACGACCATCTGTCCCTCTGCGACGATCATGACGCGTATCGCCGTGGTGTCATCGGCGCCGTCAGGGAGATTCAGACTGCACGAACCGACGGTGGATGGCGCCGGCGCACTGCATCCGTAGAGGGTCAAACCTGCCAAAAAGAACAAGAAGATGCGTCTGCCAAGCGACATGATCTCACCGCACATGGAGGGTCAGTCTGTGGATGTGTGCGTCAGGTCTATCGGCTTTCCCGCTCTGCTGAAGAAGTGCCGCACGAAAGCTGCATGCATGTCGAGCGTCTCTTCGAGCGTTCCATAGCGCCATGACGTCAGCTTAAAGAGTACAATCCCGTCGGCCTGGTGGCGCCGGACATTAGGAAAAAGATAGAAGTAATAGACTACATGTTCAAGCGGCTCATCCGAGTCGGGGAGTTGCTTTTTGCCGTGCAGCCACAGTCCGTAGACTGCGCCGCCCTGCTCTAGGGGTGCAGCGTGCGAACCGAGGCTATATTGCCAGCCGTCGGCGTCATAGCAAATGTCCGGAGCGTGAAAAGGTTGGGAGCTGCGCCCTCCCACCAGACTCAGCCAAATGTAGCGACCTGCGTCATCGGTGTAAAGCCGTTGGACGTACTGCTCCGGCTCGAGCAAGATCAACACCTCCTGATTGGTTTCCGGCATATCCACGCCATGCCATGTTCCCACCACCGTCGGCACATTGTTCAAGTCATGGTCGAGGTCGAAGTGGGCCTTGGCGACAACGGCCTGTTCGCGCGGCGTGCGCTGCCAGAAGTCCAAGTCGGTGATGTAGACGAATTCACCGTCGGCGTCCAGAGGTTGAGGCGCTTGCCATAGGGCGCCAAGGTGCGGCAGATAGACGAGCGCCGCGCCGATAACGAGCAATGTCA
>JANWYX010000054.1 GCA_025055055.1 Caldilinea sp.
ATGTTGTGTTGTTCCAAATACTCGGGCGGAATATGCAGGCGTCCATTTTTATCCAGCACGACCAGCTCTTCGTAATGTTCGTGAGTGTGGCCGTCCTCCCCCGGTTGGCCGTCCTCTGTAAGCCAGTCCGGCGACTGCGGACGAATCTGCCGGACCGTTTCGCTGGCCAACATGCCGTCGCGAATCGCCACCACGCGGTCCACCTGTCGCGCCACCCCGGGGTCATGGCTGACGATGACGATGGTGACGCCCATCTCCTCCCGCAAGCGGCGAAAGGTGTCGTAGATCATGGCAGCGGTGGCCGTATCTACCTCGCCGGTTGGCTCGTCCGCAAGCAGAAGCGGCGGATGATTGGCCAGGCCGACGGCGATGGCCACGCGCTGTTGTTCGCCGCCGGACAGCTCGGAGAGGCGATGATGCATGCGCGCGGCCAATCCCACCCGCTCCAACAGCTCTGCCGCACGCCGGCGATTTCCCCGCACGCGTCCGGCGACGGTCATCGGCAACATGACGTTCTCGATGGCGTTCAGATATGGAATCAGGTTGCGCGTGCTCTGTTGCCAGACGAAGCCCACGCGCTCGCGGCGATAACGGTTGAGCTGGGCGTCCGACATGCGCAGTAGGTCCTGTCCCTCCACCAGCACGCGACCGGCGGAGGGGCGATCCAGCCCGCCGAGAATATTCATCAGCGTGGTCTTTCCGCTGCCGCTGGCGCCGACGATGGCGATCAACTCGCCCTTTTCGACGCGCAGGTTGAGCTCGCGCAAGGCGACTTGCTCCAGCCCGGCGATCTTGTAAATTTTGACAAGCCCGTCGCACAAAATGAACGGTTCAGCCAAGATGTCTCCCTTCTTCAGCGGAGGCCGGACGAAACAAAGTGTAGCGCTTGTTGCAGTTTATCCCTCCGGCTACACCGTTTCGCCGAGCTTGATCGCCTGAAACACCTTCATGCGCAACAACAGAACGATCAGGATGACAAATGCCGCCAGGAACAGCGTTCCGAACAGCGCATAGAGTCGCGTAACCGCCGGCCATGCGATTTCCACCGTGAAAGGCGGAATGTTGGCGGTGGGGCCACTTCCGATCTGAAAGTAAGGAATAAAGAGATCGCTGATGAGGGCGCCGATGGCGCTGCCGGCGCCCAAGCCCAGCAGGATCAAGAACGCCAATTCGCAGATCAAAAAGACGGAAAGTTGTCCGATCGAGAGGCCGATGGCGCGCAGGGTGCCAAGCTCGATAAAGCGACGCCGGAACGAGAAGACGGCGTACAACAGAAAGCCCAATACCGTCAACAAGGCGGAAGCAAGAAAACCGACCGAAAGCACGCCGAACAACCCCTGTCGCTCCGGACGGCGCAGCTCCTCGGCGATGCGCACCGGCGCCGCCTGGTAGTTGAGCACGGTGATCCCATATTGCCGCAAGTCTTGCACCATCTGTTCAAAATCGGTTGTGGGCGCGGTCTTCACCCACACGTCGTAGGGATATTCTCCGCCGAGCTGCTCGAAGATCCATTCCAGGTTGGCGATGAAGAGCGGTTTGCCCTCCGCCAACGGGCTGTACCAGGTAGGAAAGTAGTGAAAGTCTCCTACGATGCGCATCGGGAAGCTTGTGTTGCCGCCGGCGGCGCGCAGCCGCACCTGGACGGCGTCGCCGACGCGCAGCCCTTGCTGTCGCATGAAGGATCGCTCCATCAGGACGCCGTCCGAGGCGATGGCGAGCGAGTTCATCAGCGCGCCGAGACTGGCGGAGGCGAAATCGTTGCGCCAGTACGCCGCCTTGGGAAAATCGATGCGGTCAATGCCGATCATGGTGAAAGGCTGCCAGCGATCTTGCACCTGGATCGAACCCTCGAATCTGCCCACGCGCGCCGCTGCTTCGATTTCTTTGACATTCAAATG
>JANWYX010000084.1 GCA_025055055.1 Caldilinea sp.
GCGCCACGACGACGGTGATGGCGTTTTCGAAGGCTTTGCGCGTCATGATGTCGCGCGGTTTGATGTCCTTCTCCAGCAAGTGGAGCAGCGCCCGCCCGACTGCCCGACATTCGGCGAGTTTTTCCGGGCTGTTGGCCGGATAAGAGGAACTGTACGGCAGACTCATCCCCAACGCTTCGAGGGCGGAAGCCATCGTGTTGGCAGTGTACATGCCGCCACAGGCCCCCTCGCCGGGGCAGGCGTTGCGCAGAATCTCGCGCAGTTGCTCCTCGGTGATCTCCTTTGCCAGCCATTTGCCGTAGGCCTCGAAGGCAGAGACGATGTCGAGCTTCTGATCGCCCAAATGGCCGGCGCGGATTGTTCCGCCGTAGACGATGATGGTGGGGCGGTTGACGCGCGCGGCCGCCATCGCCGAGCCGGGCATGTTCTTGTCGCAGCCCGGCAGCGAGACATTGGCGTCGTACCACTGGGCGCGCATGACGGTCTCGATCGAATCGGCAATCAGGTCGCGCGAGAGCAGTGAAAATTTCATCCCCTCCGTGCCCATGGAGATGCCGTCGCTTACGCCGATCGTGTGGAAGATCAGGCCAACCATGCCGGCCTCCTGCACGCCCACTTTGACCTCACGCGCTAGCCGATTGAGATGCATGTTGCATGGGTTGCCCTCCCAACCCATGCTGGCGATGCCGACCTGCGGCTTCTGCATGTCTTCATCGGTCAACCCCACGCCGTACAGCATCGCCTGCGAGCCAACCTGCGAGCGCACCTGCGTGAGATGGCTACTGTATTTGTTGAGTACACCGTTACGTGTCAGAACGCTCATTCTTTCCCTCCGTGGAGAATCGATTCTGATGTGGATGAAGCGAAGTGGTTTGCATCGAAGCGCATCCCTTCTGTATAGACGTTACGCGGTCGAGCCATCTTGTAGGCAGCTCGGCGCTGCCTGAAAAGGTGTGTTTTTCGAGAAGACTTTCTCAACTGCGTACCCCCCCATTACAAGGAAAGCGATCTTGTTTCATTCTATCTACACATCCTGCCGGGCGATAATCGTGACTGCGTCGATGAAAAAGACCATTGATGAATGGAAAAAGACATCCATGAAGATGTGGAGCTATGCGCGCAACGTCGAAAATTTCAAGCGGACGCACGACGCTTTTCACGATTGCGGCGTTGCTCCAGGTCGAAAAGATCGGCAATGTGCACCGGCTGCCCCGTTTGCATCGACCGGTTGGCGGCGATGCCCACCAGCACCGAAGCCGCACCATCGATGTGCGAGGCAGCGCGGCCCAGGGGATCGGCAGGTGGGTTCGGTAGAAAAAGATCGTTGAGCATCAACGGATCGGCGCCGCCATGTCCACCCTTGCCCGTCGGGACGGGCTCATCGTAGGGCCGGCCGAACATCGGATAGACACGGATGTGAGCGCGCTCGAAGGGCCCTTTGCTGGCGGCGCTCGTCGCCTCTGCATCGCTGAGCAGATGCGTGACGGTCTCGACGATCTCCATCTCGATGCGTCCCTTGTCGCCGGTGATGGCAATGCGCAGCCCTTCCCACGGCGAATAGGCCACCAGGCAATAGGAGAGCAAGGCACCGTTGGCGTAGCGCGCCGTCACCGCCATTGTATCTTCGATCGTGATCGGCTCGCCGAAGACGTTGCGGTCGCGCAGGTAGCCGGTCTCCTCCTCGGCATCCAGATACAACCCCTTCAGCGCCTCCTGGCCGGTGAGATCGAGGGCGAAGGGATCGTTGCGAGCCGCCGGTTCACCGGTGTAGCGAGCGTAGCTGTACTGCTCTCCACGCGCCTCGGCATTGGCCTTGCCGTAAAAGCTCAGCGCGCCGAGCGCGAAAACGCTTTGGGGATGGCTGTCGATCCACCAGTTGACGAGGTCGAAGTGGTGCGTCGCCTTGTGCACGAGCAGGCCGCCGCTGTTGGCCTTTTCTCGGTGCCAACGGCGAAAATAGTCGGCGCCGTGGCTGGTGTCGAGCATCCAGGAAAAATCCACCAACAACGGGCGGCCGACGACCCCCGCCATCAACAGCTCGCGGAAGCGGGTGTAGGCAGGCGCATAGCGATAGTTGAAGGTGACGCGTAGTTGCTTGCCCGTGGCGTCGATGGCGTCGAAAATGGCGCGCAGCTTCTCCAGATCGATCGTCATCGGCTTTTCGGTGATGACGTCACAGCCGAGCGCCATCGCTCGCGTGATGTATTCATGGTGCATGCAATCGATGGTGGTGACAATGACGACGTCGGGCTGCGTCTCGGCGATCATGCGGTCGAATTCATGTGCCCGATAGGTCGGCAGCGGCGATCGTCCCAGGCGGGCCGTCAGTCGCCGGTTGTACCAATCCATGCGCGTCTGGCTCAGGTCGCACAGGCCAACCAGCTCCGCTACATCGGCGTAGGTGGTGGCCAGCCCTTCGATATACAGCCCGGCGCGTGCACCGGTGCCGACGATTGCATAGCGTTTTGGGGAATTGCTCATCGGTTTTGTTCTCCGTGTTTCGTGGGTTTTGATATAAGCGTCTTCTATTCTTCCTCTATTCTTCGTCGTATTTTTAGCCGCATTGCCGGCGCCGGAATCTGTTTCTATGGTTGCGCCGCGCCGATTTGCGCCACGGTCAGGGGAATCTCCGCCACAACCTCATTGTCGATCAGAATGCGGAATTCGTAGTCGCCAAACCTGGGAAAGGTCAGATGGGTGAGGTCGAGCAGCTGGTTCATCAACGCCGGCCGTCCTCCGGGCGGAGGGTGAATCGTGATCATGCCGGCGATCGACAGCAGCTCGTTGCCGTCGGCGTCAATCAGCACGACCCGCATCGGATGCTGACCCGCTTCGTCGGCGTCAAACTCAAACTGTGCGACCAGCTTCATCTGGGGGTGTACGACGGGCGTCTTCGTTGCGTTAATCGTCGTGAAGATGCCCAGGACATTGAGTTTGTGCTCGATGGAAAGGCCGGCATAGTCGGCGAGAACGGCGATACGGGTCTTCATGGCGAGTCGCCTAGTTTCTGTGGCGAAATCTCCATAGCGGCTTCAGGCAAAAAGGCGCGCCGTCGATGGTCCCCCGAAGCTGGGATTGGGGCCCAGCACCACCGACGGCGCTTGTTTCATCATATCATTGCCAGATTGGAGCGTCAAATCTAAAAAACACGTCATCAGTGCCTGCACCGGCCATCTCATCCGACTGCAGCCTCGCGGCGCTCGAGCTCCTTCAATACACGGCGCTCATTGTAACGCACAAAGATCAATCCTGCGGCCAGACACAGCGCGCAGCCCGCCATGCCGCTGAGCCGAATGCCTAAATCGTCACCTGGGTTGCGGCCCCAAATAGTTAACATAGCGAAAATGACGACGCCCATCGTTTGCCCGAGCTTTTGCATCAGGGTGCGCGCGGCGAAGAACATGCCCTCCAGCCGTTCGCCTGTGTGCATTGCGTCGTGTTCGGCGATGTCCGCCAGCACGGCGTTGGGCAGCACGCCGAGGAAGGCGATCGGAATGGCGTACAAAACGATCAACGTGTACGCCTGGGCCACCGGCGGCAGCGGCATTTTGCCCAAGAAAAAGACGCCGAAGAAGATGACGCTCATCCAGAAAAACGAGGCGACGATCAGCGGCTTCTTGCCGAGCCGTCGTGCCAGCAGATTGACCGCGGGATAGAAGACGAAGGAGAGAATCACCATGACGGTCAAGAGCGCGCTCACCAGCGCCTCCTCCAGCAACAATAGGACGGTAATGTAGTAAAGCAGACCGGTGTTGACGATCGTCAACGCCATAAAATAGGCAAAATCCGCCACTACATAGTAGCGAAACCCCCGGTTGCGGAAGGTCGTGCGCAGCGCCTCGAGCAGCGGCACGGAGGACGGGACGCGCTCGCAATAGCGGTTTTCGTCGATGAAGAGGACCGGCAGGTGCATCAACAACATGGCTACAAACGCCAGGACAGCGATGGCGATCTGAAAGGCGGTCATCTTGTCGTCCACGCCCAAAGCAGACTGCACAACGCCGGCGAGCGCGGGTGTCTGCGCAGCAACCATGATGCCCAGCGCGTAGGTGATCGAAATCCAGGTCGAGAGGTTGAGGCGCTGTGTGGCCGTATGCCCTAGTTCCGGCAGCAGCGCAAAGTAGGGAGTCACGTAGACGGTCAAAAAGAGATAGAAGAGCATCTGCATGACGATCAGCCAGACGATGTTGACGGCGCTGACCTCGCGCACCGGCGGCGTAAACATCAGTACGCAGAAAAGCGCAGCCGGCAACGCACCCGCCGCCAGGAAAGGAATGCGTCGCCCGCGCGCATGCTGCGAACGGTCGCTCAAATTGGCGATCAGCGGGTCGGTGACGGCGTCCCATAATCGACCGGACGCTGCAATCAGCGTGACGGCGTTGAAGACGCCCAGAAAGACGGTTGTGGTAATGAGCGGGGGCAGTCCGGCGCTTTCGGGTGGCAGATAGAAGTAAACCAACGTCAGCCCGATGATGTTGACCAGCGTCGACCAGCCGAGCTGCCCCAAGGCATACGCAACTTGTTTGCCGGGCGAAAGAAAGGGCTTCCTTGTCATAAGCGTCCATCGAATGTTTTGAAGCTTTCTGTGGGTTTCGAGGGTGCAGCGCTGCCGCAAAACTCATGTAGAAACATCGAACACGCAGGCGTCCTGTACGAAGGCCTCTATGTGCTCTGCACCTTGGCGACCTAGAGATCACGGTAAAAAAATACACCGTCTGTTGTCCCCCGAAGGCTGGATTGGGGCCAGCCACAACAGACGGCGTGAACCTACTATAGCACAACTTTTGGGAAAGCGTATCCCCCAATTTGCCCAAAAATTGTTAAAGATTTTGGTGCAAATTGTTGAACGCTCATCCTATGGTCGGCTGTCGCTGACCATAGGCGGCGATGAACTCCTCAACCTTGCTACGGCAGACGTCGTCGGTATACTGCTGCGGCGGGCTTTTCATAAAGTAGCTTGACGGGCCCAACAGTGCGCCGCCGACACCTGCATCGAGCGCCAGTTTGGCGCAGCGCACTGCATCGATCACCACGCCGGCGCTGTTAGGGCTGTCCCATACCTCCAGATGCGCGGTCAGGAGCAAGGGCACGTCGCCAAAGGTCGTGCCCTCGATGCGAATTTCGCAGAATTTGCGGTCGCTCAGCCACGGCACGTAGTCGCTCGGCCCAACATGCACGCTCTCCTCCTCCACGTGGCCGGTGATCTGGGAAGTGACGGCATGGGTCTTGGAAATTTTTTTGCTCTCCAGCCGCTCCCGCTCCAACATGTTGAGAAAGTCGGTGTTGCCACCGAAGTTGAGCTGATAGGTGCGGTCAACGCGCACGCCGCGATCCTCAAAAAGGCGGGTCAAGACGCGATGGGTGATGGTGGCGCCAACCTGGCTCTTGATGTCGTCGCCGATGATGGGAACGTTGGCTTCCTCGAAACGGCGCCGCCACGTCGCATCCTTGGCGATGAAGACAGGGATGCAGTTGATGAAGGCGACGCCGGCCTGGAGCGCCTGCTCGGCGTAGTAGCGGGCGCCTTCCTCGCTGCCGACCGGCAGATAGTTGATCAGCACGTCGGCCTGCGTCTCGCGCAGCACCTGCGCTACATCGACTGCAGGCGCAGAGGACTCGTTGATGACCTGGCGTAGATATTTGCCCAGGCCATCCAAGGTCGGCCCGCGCTGCACAACGACGCCCAGCGCCGGCACGTCGGCAAAGCGATAGGTGTTGTTCGGGCCGGAGAAGATGGCCTCGCCGAGATCCTTGCCCACCTTGGCGGCATCGACATCAAAGGCTGCGACGAACTCCAGATCGCGCACATGATAGCCGCCGAGATCGACATGCATTAGACCCGGCACCTTTTCCTCTGGGCTGGCCTCGGCGTAGTAATGGACGCCCTGAATCAAGCTGCTGGCGCAGTTGCCGACGCCGGCGATGGCGACACGGATTTTTCGGTTCATACGGGTGACTCCTTTCTGGCTAGAACGAACAATACGAAAGCCGGTCAGATGCAAACGTTTGCACAAGGTATTTTCAGGCGATGGGCAGCGTTGACCTTTTCTGGCAAGGCCCCGGCGTTTACTGCGCGCGGGCCGGCGCAGCGGCGCTGCTGCGCACCACCAGTTGGCCGCTCAGCACGGTCGTGGTCGCCGGTTCGCCTGCCAGCGCGCGCAGACAGACCTTGACCGCCGTGCGCCCCATCGCTTCCTTGGGCTGTTCTACGGTCGTGAGCGGCGGCGTCGTATATGCGCTGAGCGGAATGTTGTCGTAGCCGACAACAGAGAGCGCGTCGGGCACGTGAACGCCCGTCTGCGCTGCAGCCGCCAGCAGACCGATGGCGCTCAGATCGTTGTAACAGAGCACGGCGGTGGGCGGCGGCTTCAGGGCCAACAGCACTGCGAGCGTCTCCCAGCCATCCTCCAGCAATCCGGCGCCGCCGATCACCAGCTCCGGCGAGGCGTCCAGACCATGTTCCAGCACTGCGCGGCGATACCCTGCCAACCGTTCGCTGCTGCTGCGTCCCCCGCGCGGTCCGGAGATGAACGCAATGCGACGATGCCCGAGCTGGCTGAGGTAAGAGACGGCCATACGCGCACCGCTTTCGCTGTCCATCTTGACGCTGTAGATGAATTCGTCCACCTGCGCATGATTCAACAGCACGACGGGAATGCGATGTTCTTTCCCGGCGTCGCGGAGCCGCGATAGGCGGGCGTAGCGGTCCGGCGCGCGGCTTGAGATCACGATCAGCCCATCTACCTCATAGTCGAGCAGCGCTTCCGCCGCCTCGATCTCCTGTGCAGGATTGCGATTCGACATGGCGAAGAGTAGCCGATAGCCGGCGTCGCGCGCCGCCATCTCGGCGCCTTTAAGCACCTCCGCCACAAAGGGGTCGGTGACGTCCGATACGACGACGCCAAGCGTATGGCTGCGACCGGTCACCAGGCTGCGCGCCACCTGACTGGGGCGATAGCCCAGCTCCTCTGCCAGCGCCAGAATGGCGGCGCGGCGCTCTGCGCTGATGCGCGGATGCCCTTGTAGGGCACGAGAAACGGTCGAGGGCGAGACCTGCGCCAGCCGTGCAATATCGACGATCGAGACCTGCGACATGTCAATGCTCCGGGTTGAGATGGATCAACGCGCGCACTTCTTGCAGGGCGACGCTTGAGCTCCGCAAGAGCAAACGTTTGCGCAAACGTCCAACAGCTTACCAGCTTATAGGGAGGATTGTCAAAATTTTTGATTTTGGGGTTGACCGCTTGCCTTCCGGGAAGCTCTCCCGACTTTTTACAAAATGATCTGACCGTTGTCGCAGGTTCGGCTTCCGGCCGGACGCTCTTGCCAGGCACAAGACGCAGCAGGCAAGGAGGCGCAGCGATGAGCTTGGCCTACAAATTACCGGATTTATCAGTTGGGTCCCATCGGACTTCCTAGAAGGGCCGCAGCCTTAGCCGATGACGGTGGACGTCGTTTGCAATTTGCCGCGGTGACGTGACAGGAAGCGCGTGTCCACCGTGACGCCGATGCGCGGCAGGTGGAGCTGCAACGGCTGCGCATCGACGTCGCAGCCCGACTCGCAGGCCTCCACGATCTGCGCCGTCAACATGCCCAGTACGGGGGCGGTCTTGAAAGATGATCCGCTGGTGCCGATGCAGACGTAGTAACCGGGACGATCTGTCCGGTCCACAATTGGATACCAGTCCTGCACCGTGACATCGTAGAGATCGGCCAACCCACGTGGACGCCCCATCGTGACCGACGGCATGCGTTTCATCAGGCGCAGCATCTGCCGTTCGCGGTACAGCTGCGTGATTCCCCGCTCGAATGCGTCGGGGTCGTCGACGAATTCCAACGCATCGCACGCAGGGTCGGTCGAGCCGACGATGATGTCGCGACCGCCCGCCTCCGGGCGGAAATAGATGCCGCCGTTGAGGTCGCCGACGATAGGGAGCGGAACGCCGCTCTCGTAGAGCGGATTGACTTGCGCATGCACTTCGCGTCGCAGAGGTCGCGTCTCCAGTGGCAGCGTCACGCCGGCCATGCGGTTGACGATGGCGGAGTGTGGGCCGGCGACGTTGACGACGACGTCTGCTTCTATCCCTTGCCCGCTCTCCAGTTGCAGGTGAAAGCGTCGCCGTCCTCCTTCCTCGATGGCGGTGACGCGTTGTTTGAAGCGAAAGACGACACCCGCTCGCGTCGCCGCCTCGCGCAGATTCTGCGCCGCCAATGCCGGAAAGACGACGTAGCCGGCATCCTCCTCGAGCACTGCCCCCTCGATCGACTGCTCGCTCGGCTCGAAAAAGCGCGGGTCATCGACCGGCGTCGGCGGAAAGAAGGAGGATGTATCCAGAAATGGGAAACGCGCGGAGGCTTCCGCCGCCGACAGGACGTGCGCCTTAATACCCAACCGCTGCATCTCTTTCACGATCGTGAGCACGCCTTCATCCACGTGCGGCGGAATAAAGACCATCCCCGGCCTGGGGAATTGGATGAGATCCCCCTCAATGTCGCCGACAAAGGAGCGCCAGTCGTCCCAAATATGCCAGCCTTCATGCGCCATCGCAATCATGCCAGGCTGACTGTAGAAGCGACGAACGATTCCGCAGGAGGAGGAAGTGGAGCCGTGGCCGGCGTCGCCGTTTTTGTCGAGAACCGTCACATCAAAGCCTCGACGTCGCAGCTCCAGCGCAACCGCGCATCCGATCACGCCGGCGCCAATCACACACACTTGCATAGAGACTCTCCCGAAAATGTGATGAACTCGATAAAAAAACGTAGCACAAAACAAAGGCGTGCGCAACTGTAGATGTGATGTGTTCCGATCGGTTCAAGCAACGTCGAGCAGGATGTCCCGCCGGAGGCGCAACGGACAGGAATCCCGTAGGTCTGGCCTCCGGCCGGACATACTGTGCAGAGATTACGCACGTCACGCCCGGAGGCGTGACCTACGGGCCTACCCCTGGTCGAACTCCATCCAGACTTCGCCCTGTCCTTCGGGAACGGTGAAGGTGTAGGTCTGGCTGTCACGCTCGCCGTTGCCATCCAACACCCAGATAGCGTATGCGCCGGCAACGTTGTTGCCGGGAATGTCGCCCGGGCCGATCTTGTATTCGTAGTTAAATCTGCCCAGCGTCCCCTGCCGGCTCTGTAAGGCGATGCTGCGCACGCCGTCGGACACGGGCAGCTTGACGCCATCTTTTTCGAGCCAGACGAAGTAGCTGCCCTGCGGCTGGCCGCCGTCCACCCCGCTGTGGATGAAGTGAATCTGTAGTTTCAGCTCGGCTCCGCCGTTTGGGGCGAAGCTCGGCCCGCTGCGCAAACGGAACTTGCAGCCGTCGCCGCCGATGTTGGCGCATGGGTCGTCGGCCGGTGGAGGCTGGGGCGCAGGCGTTGGGGTAGGTTCGGCAGGGTTGGCGGGTTGCCGGATCTGCGCCTGCGCAACCTGCTGCGGCGGCGCAGGAATGTCATCGACCACCTGCGCGAGCCCATCGTTCTCGCGTTCGGTTAGTTCGCCGAAGATCCACGCTTCTTTGCCGTTGACACAGCAGATCAGCCACCAGCTTCGGTCGGCGTTGACGCCGACGATGGGGAACTCCTGCCCCTGCTCGGCGACGCCCGCCAACCCGTAGTTCGTGCCTGGGCCAAGACGCACGTTGACCGTCGCCTCCTTGACGGTCAATCGAGGCGAGGGCGTGGCGGTCGGCTCGACTGCCGGAGAGGACACCTCTTCGGCGCCTGGGTTGGGCGATGCAGCTTGGACGTCAAGGGAGATCACCAGCGTTGACACAGCTTCCGGGGTCGGGGTCGGCGCCTCCATCACGGGCGTCGGCGTAAAGGTGGGAACGAGCGAGCGGGCGATGACAGGCGTGGGCGTCGGCTCCGGCTCGCCGGCGCCGAAGAAAAGACCACAGCCGCTCAACGCCATTGCAGCAGCTGTGAAAACAGCCGCCGTCCGTAGGGCGCAAATTGGCGGGATCGTTCCCTGCACAATTCGCTGTATAATCCCAATCATTGTTTTCATTCCTTTTTTGCATTCATTTGAGTGCATTGATCGCTCAGGACATCGTACCATCATGATCGCTCAGCCCGATAACCTGCCGGACGATCAGATCGAGGTCTGGCAACAGGCGGTCGAACATTTCGAGCGCGGCTATCGTATGCAGGTGCAAGGGGACATTGCGGCCGCCATTCGAGAGTATAAATTGTCGATTCGTTTTTACCCGACCGCAGAGGCGTATACATTCCTGGGGTGGGCCTACGCGCATCTGCAACTCTATGACGAGGCGATTGCAGCTTGCAAGCTCGCCATCGAAACCGACCCTGCGTTCGGCAACCCTTACAACGACATTGGTGCGTACCTGATTGAACTGGAGCGCGCTGAAGAGGCGATCCCCTGGCTAGAGCAGGCGCTGACTGCTCCGCGCTATGAGGCGCGCGTCTTTGCGTTTTTCAATCTGGGCCGTGCATATGAACAGCTCGGCGACCTTCGCCAGGCGCTGGAGTATTACCAGGCGGCTGCACAAAACTATCCGGATTATCGCCCGGTGGTCGATGCAATGCAGCGTCTGTTGGGAAAAATGAATTGACCGTTGCCGGGGCTATCGCCCCACCTCGGTTGAGAGAGATTGTGTTTCGCCTGACGCGATCGCCCGGCGCGCGGCCTCGATAATTTCGACCACATGGCGAGCCTGTTCGCCGCCGGCGCGGCAAGGGCGATCTTCCACAATTGCATCCACCAGTTCCATGATGTCGACGTACAGGTGAGGCTCCTCGATTGCCAGATGCGCAGGGGTGAGATAGGGGCAGTCGGACAAATGGATGATTTCCTCGGTGAACCCACCGTCGGCGACAGCCCAGGAACCGCCCCGTCGGACGACAAAGCGCGTGGGATAGCCGCTGGCGCCGTGGACCTCGGTCACTTCAAGCGCGCCTTGGGTTCCGTAGAGGCTCAGCCCGCCCCACGGATTCATGCGGCTGCCGACGCAATCCGAACCCACGGCCACGGCCAACGCGCCGCTGTGAAATTCCATCAACACCACGTTGTTGTCTTCCACCTCAATCTCGATCGTGCGATTGCGCCACGTGCGCTGCGGCAAGATTTTGTTGCCCAAAGCGGTCACGCGGCGCACCGATCCGAGCACGCTTGTCGCCAACTGAAGCGCGTAGATAGTTACGTCCGGCAACGGGCCGGCGCCGCTGCGGTAATACCAGGTAGGATCGATGGCGTTGAGCGCTCCCTCATCGCGACGGATGGGTTCGTACTCATGACCGAAGCCGAGCGTGTAGGTGTAGACCATCGCTACTCGGCCAAGCGCGCCGCTCTCCACCACGTTGCGCATTTTGGCCGTCGATGGAAAAAGCTCGAAGCCCGGTGCAGCGGCCAGTTTCACGTTCATCCGATCGCGCGCGGCGAGCAGAGCGTCGGCCTCGGCGAGCGTCGTCGTCATCGACTTCTGAATGTAGACATGCTTGCCGGCCTGAATAGCGCGCATCGCGTGGTCGAAATGTTGTTGGATCGGCGTGATCACCAACACGAGATCGACGTCGCTCTGCGCCAACATGGCGTCGATATCCGTATACCATGCCGGGACATCCCATTTCTCTGCGGATCGGGCGGCGCGCTCGGCGACGGCGTCGACGACGGCGATGAGCTGTATGCGCGCTTTGGCATCCTCGAGGCTCAAGTGAGGCAAAACGCCCCGCTGCGACACACTTCCACAGCCGATCAACGCTGCACGTAAGGGGAGAATGCTCATATCGTCAACTCCTTCATACTTCTCCAGTGTCAGGGATTGCTCTCAACCATATGACCGGTGCGCGACGACTCCACTGCGGCCTCAATTACGCGCAGCACGTGTGCAGCCTGGTCGATAGTCAGTTGAGGTGAGCAACGACCTTCGATGCAATCCAGCAAATGCATGACGCCAAGGATATGGTCGGGGCCGGCGCTACGGCCGGGGTTCGTGTTTGGGAAAGGCGGCGCGACCGTCCTCCAATCGTACCCGCGGCTTAGCACTTCCACCGGTTGTTGTACGTAGATTGGGTCGAAGGCGATGGTGCCGGACAACCCATGCAGCTCAAGCGGTGGACAACGCGTCGCCACGACCACTGCATTGGCGGCGACGTTGGCAATGCAGCCGCCCCCGAAGTCGAGGAGCAGTTGCCAGTGATCGGGGGCCTCAATCGGCACGCGCAGTCCGGCGTGCGGCCCTTCGGCAACGGTGAAGCTCTCCTGCACTTTGGTCACCATGGCGGCGACGCGTCGCACCGGTCCTAAAAGGGCCGTCAGCGCGTGCAGAGGATAGACGCCCATGTCCATCATCGGCCCTGCGTCGGCAGCGAAAAAGGGGGTGGGGTCGGAAAAGTACCCGGGCCACGGCGGCACGCCCCAGTGGCCGTAGCCGCGCGCCGAGTAGATCGGTCCGATGGCGCCTTCCTTGACCAGACGCGCTACATATTGCATCTGCGGGAAGAGACGGATGCTTGGCGCACAGAGCGCATGAAGGCTGCGCGCCTCCGCCAGCTCCGCCAACTGTTTTGCGGCGCGAGAGCTGCTCGCCACCGGCTTTTCACTGAAGAGATGTCGGCCAGATTCAAGGATGGCAAGGTTGATCTCTTGGTGCAGGGGAATTGGCGTCAGGTTAATCACTGCGTCGGCCTCGCTTTCGGCCAGCATGCGGCGATAGTCGGTGTAGCCATGAGGGATGGCGTAGCGGCGCATAACTTCTTGCATACGCGTGGCGGAGCGCGTACACACGGCGACGAGCTCGGCGCGATCGGCCACGCGATGGAATTCAGGCAAATAGTCGCGCTGCGCTACGTCCCCACAGCCGAGCAGCGCCAGCTTGATTTTGGTCATCTTCGATCATCCCTTCAGGCCGGTCAGGGTCACACCCTCGATAAAATAACGCTGCAGGACAAAAAAGGCTGCAATGAGCGGGATCGTGATCGCTAACGCAGCCGCAGTGATGAGATTCCACTGGAGGGCAAAACGCGTGCGAAACGCATAGAGGCCGATGGACAAAGGGTAGCGGCTCGAGTCGTCCAAGTAGAGCAACGGGCCCAAGAAATCGTTCCATGCGTAGATGAAATTGAAGATCGCCACCACGATTAAAGCCGGCTTCACCAACGGAACCATGATCCGCCACAGAATCAAAAAATCGCCCGCGCCATCGACGTAGGCAGCGTCGCTCAACTCAACAGGGATCGTGAGCATAAACTGGCGCAGCAGAAAGATGTTGAAGGCGCTTCCGAAAAAGTAGGGAATGATCAACGGCGCATAGGTTCCGACCAATCCCATGCGTTGAAACAGCACGTAGGTGGGGATCAGCGTGACGACTCCCGGCAAAAGCAGCGTCGCCAGCGTAATGCCGAAAAGCAAATCACGCCCCGTGAAGCGCATCCGCGCAAATGCATAGGCCACCACCGCCGATGAAACGACCGTGCCAATCGTAGAGGTGACGCAATAGAAAAGCGTGTTCCCCATCAATCTCCAAAAAGGAAAGGCCGGCGAAGTTAAGGCCGCAACATAGTTCTCCCATTGCGGCGGCTGCGGCCACCAGATCGGCGGAAGCGTAAGAATTTGATCGAGCGGCTTGATCGAGGTGATGAAGAGCCACCACAGAGGAATCAAGAACAAGAGGGAGATGAAGAACAACAGCCCATGGATACCCCCTTGTACCAGCAGCTTCTGCACTTTCATTGCGTTTGCACTCTCTCCCTGATAGACGCCGGTCATCCCTTCCTCTCGATCAGCGCGGCGAAGCGCCCTCATAATGCACCCATTCCCTGGAGGAGCGAACCAGGATCAGCGTCAACACCACCAACACCAAAAAAAGCACGACCGCCATCGCCGAAGCATATCCCATCGCAGAGTAGCGGAATCCTTGTCGATAGAGGTGCACCATGTAGACCAACATCGAGTTGAGCGGACCGGCCGGGCTGGCGCCGCTGGCGGAAGCCGTCGCAACGAAGGCAGTGGTGAAGACTTGAAAGGAGGCGATCAAGGTGATCAGCAGATTGAAAAAAATCGTCGGCGTAAGCAAGGGAATGATGACGCGCCAATATCGTTGCCAGGCATTGGCGCCGTCGATAATGGCGGCTTCAAGCAGAGACTGCGGCACATTCTTCAAGCCTGCCAGGAAAATTAACATCGGCTGCCCGACCCCTGTCCACAACGCGATGATGATCAACGACGGCTTCGACCAGGCGACGCTGTGCATCCAGCCGAGTTTCGGCAGACCCACAGCCTCCAGCGCCGCGTTGGCTAGCCCTGCGCGCGGGTCCAAAATCAACATCCAGAGCAGCGTCGTCACAACCGCCGGGACCAATGCGGGGAGATAAAAGGCGGTGCGATAGAATCCGATCCCACGTGTGCTCAGATTAAGCAAAGTAGCCAAGAACAGCGCCACGAGCATCTGGAGAGGCACGGAAACGACCGTGTAGTAGAGCGTGTTCCAAACCGCCACCCAGAATAGATCGTCCTTGGTGAACATTACTTGAAAGTTCTCCAGTCCGATCCATACCGGCGGCCTCACAATGGTATAGCGCGTCATGGAGAAATAGAACGAGGCCAGCATCGGGTATGCGGTGAAGACCAACAGCGAGATCAGCCATGGCGATACGAATAAATAGGCGCGCAGATTATCGCGAGTTTTGCGGGACATCGACGCCTCCCCTTATGCCCGTGTCTTCCTGGAAGCTGACAGCTTCAGGAAGACGCACCTCTCCGCAACTATTATCCTGCGCGCAGCGTCTCCTCCAGTTTTGCCTGGATCAACGCCTGCGCTTCGTCCATTGCGGCCCGTGCACTTTTGACCTTGCCCAGCACCGATTCAATCGCCGTCTGCAGCGTATCCATGGCAAAGGCATTGACCGGCGAGTCCCACATCGGCGCAGAATCTTCCAGGTAATCCAGGAAAAAGCGATGAAGCTCCAGCGCCCGCTCCTCGCCCACTTTGTCGATCAGCGCCTGTGTGACGACGTCACGCGAAGCCCCTTTCCATGCCGGCGTATCCGGAATCGCCCTGTACCAGGTTTCCCACCCTTTGGTGCAGAAGTACTCGATAAAGAGGAACGATTCGGTGGGATGGAGGCCGCCTTTCGGCATAGCGAACCAGTTGGGCCAATAGCCCGAAGCCGTCTTTGTCCCCATCGGCCCATAGGGCAGCTTGGCGACTTCCCATTCGAACGGAAAATCGATGTCCGTCATGATCCAGCCGCCATCCACAAACATGGAGGAGAGCCGGTTGTAAAAGGCCGAGTTCTGATCAGGGTAAGCAGAGCCCCAGTTCCCGGCAATATTGATCTGCTCGAAATTTCCTCCATACGCCTCATCGAGCCAGTTCGCCCAGTATTCAATCCAGGCGATGTTTTCAGGGCTGTTTACGGTGTACACGGTGTTGGCGGCGTCAAAGATCAAACCGCCGTTGAGCACGCTCCACACCGGATACAGCCAGGTGGCGCTCCACGGCGGCATAAAGCCGGCCTGTTTCACTGCGCCGTTCTCCAGGACGGTGAACGCGTCCGACAACGTGCGCAGCTCGTCCCAGCTAGTTGGAAACGTCTCACGCGTCATGGCGATGCCCTTCTCGGCGAACAGGTCTGTATTAAAGAACATGGCCGCCGCCGCCGCCGAGGCCGGCAGCCCATACGTCCGTCCTTGCCATTTACACGTGTTCAGCACATTCTCGTAGAATGCGTCCGGCGTGGCATAGATGGCCTGCGCCATAAATTCATCGATGGCGGTCAACGCACCCAATGCCCCATATTGCGATGGGGCATCCCAGAGCGTGATGGTGTCGGGAGGGTTGCCGGCTGCAATGCGCGAGAGCATCACTTCAGTCAGGTTGCCACCGCCCGGCGGCCCACCGCTGATCTCATAATCGATCTTGATGTTGGGATACATCCTCTCGAACTCGCCGACAATTTGCGGTGCAATTCCCTGGACGGTGGGAGTGCTAAATCCATTCCACCAAGAGATCGTGACCTGGTCGTCCGCACCGGCTGGCGGCCCTGTTTGAGCGGAAGGGGCAGAAGGCGCGCAGGCAGCCAGCGCTGCGACGCCCGCCGCCATGCCTGTGAGGCGCAAAAAATGGCGACGGCTGATCAAGTTGCGTTTGACATCGGTTTCCATACAGCTCCTCCTTGGGTATTTGAACACGCACCGAGCAGACTCTACGTTCGATCTACAGAAACTCACCTGGCGAAAATAGACGCCCCCGCCCCGATGACGCCGGCGTCGGCGCCGCACGCAGCGTGCAGGATCGGCAGCGTTCGACTGGCGTCGGCGAAGATGTGCACCCGAGCAGTGGCGACGAGGCTCTCCCAGTAAAGGCCGTCGGCTAGCCCTAGGCCACCGCCCACAATTACAGCCTCTGGATCGAGGACGTTCACCAACCAGGCGATGGCGCCGCCCAATGCTTCGCCGCCGCTGCGCAAGACGGAGCCTGCAATCTCGTTGCCCTGCGCCGCATCGGCGATGATCTCTTCAACTCGGGCAATGCCGGCTTTGTGACGACGATACCGTTCGATCAGGCCAAGCCCTGAAGAAAAGGCTTCGAGCGCGAACTCAAGTTTGCGTTCTTGCTCATCGAACACGACGAGCGGCATGGTCGCCAACACCAGGGCATTGCCACGCGCGCCGGCATACGGACGACCCTCCAGGACGAGGCAACTGCTGATCCCGGTCCCAACATTGACGAAAACGAAGCTGGCCAGTTTGCGTCCGGCGCCAAACCTTGCCTCGGCGAAAGCATGGGCGCGCACGTCCGCGACGATCACGGCGGGGGCAACCTGCACGCTGAAAATCGTCTGCACCGGAATCTTCCGCCACTGAAGGGTGTACTCGCTGGTGATGGCACCTTGCGGATCGACCAGCTCGCATACGCTCACGCCGACGCCTGCGACCTTGTAGCCTTCAGCCTCAGCGGATGCACGCAGAGCTTGCGCCAGGCCAAGCGCTTTTTTTAACACCGCCATTCCTCCTTGCGCTGCGTCGGTCGGAACAGTTCGACGCACGAGCACCTTTCCATGGCGGTCTATCAATCCCGCTGCAATCTTGGTGCCGCCGACATCGAGGCCGATGGCGACCTCGTCCCAGCTCATCTTCAGAGATAACCCTTTCTGACTCAGGAGCCATGTCACCGCCAGAGGCGGTCACCTACGATAGCTGCACCATCGCCGCTGCATCAGAACAGCCTTTGTGCCTTGACAGCGCCACGAATGACGAAACGTCCGTCATCGATAATCCGGCGCAACGCCAAACAGCAGCTCCACTGGCCGATCCGTAATGTTGTGAAACTGGTGAGGCGTTCCTGCGGGGGCAAAGAAGCCATCCTGTGGGCGCAGCTCGAACCAGGACGACCCTTCGCTCTGCTCTGGGCAATAGATGTGCAGTGCGCCGCGCAGCACGTAGAGGCTCTTGTCGCCAGGATGGCTGAGCACATCGCTTTTGCGTCCGGGCAGCAAAAACAACTTGCCCACCAGCAGATGTTCGGTTGAGCAGAGCACCCCTACCAACACTTGATCTCGACCTCCTTCGAGCCGCCACAACAGATCGCTCTCTCGAATCACAGCGATGGTGAAGCCGCTTTCAATTGTGGCGCGCTCCATCGGCCAGCGCCCCAAGGCGCAATCGAGGCCGTACTTGGTTTCGGTGAGCAGCGATTTGGAGCGGGCATAGGCGCCGGATGCACCCTGCGAGGGAGGCGGCGCAAAGAATTCGAGCACCCGCAACATCTCCGAGCTGTAATTGAACACATGGTGCCAGGTGTCTTTACGAAAGAAGGCCGCTTCGCCGGGCGCCACTCGATGCACTTCCCCCGTCTCTGGATTGGCAATCACCATCGTTCCGCTTAGCACGTAATAGACCACGTCTGCGCCAAAGATCGTGCGATACTCATTGGAGTGACGAAAGGCGCCGCCGGGCGGCAGCCCCCACACGAGTTGGTGAATCTTTGAACTGGACACGTAGATCCAATCGGCAACCTGACCGGATTCAGCATCTCCCCAAAGATGGCGCGCCGTGGTTTCATAACGCAACGCAGTTGGCCCATTAAAGTTTGGTCGAGGCGATGGTTTATAGGTCATACGCTATGTCAATTCGTGCGATCATGTTTCAGGTGGGGAGCTTCTTCTTCCTTCGCCATCGCAAAGGTGGGCGGCGTAAACGTGCTTTCGATCGTCTGCGCCAGGCCTGTTTTGCCGACGATGCGCGCCTTTTCGATGATCTCGATTACGTGGTAGGCGTGCTCCGGATCGTGGATCGGCTTTTCGCCGTTGCGGATGCAATGCACCAGATGATTGATGCCATCGGTCCAGGGCCAGTTCGGATCGCTTTCGGGATAGACCATCCAAGCGCCGACGTCGTTGCGCCAAAGCTCATAGCCGTCTGGGTCCCAGTCGTCGCCCAGCATCTGGATCGTGCCCTGGCTGCCGTAGATTTCAATGGCGGGGGTGCGGTAACGCTGGATCGTGAAACCGGTCGTCACCACTGCATAGCAGTTGTTGGCGAACTCGACGCACAGTTGCACGTTGTCATCGGCCTGCACTTCGATCATCTCTCCTTCGGCGATTCGCCGTTTGATGGCGGTGCCGATCAGCCCGGAGACACGCTTGGCGGGGCCGAGAAAGCCGGTCAGGCTGGTCAGATTATAAATGCCCAAATCGAACATGGCGCCGCCGCCCGGCTCGTAGAACCATTTGCTCCAGGTCGGGCCGGCCCATCCGTAAAAGGCGCGCGCCAGGTAGGGCGTCCCGATGTCGCCGTTGTGGATATGCCGCCACATTTTTTGATAGGTGGGGCTGAGCAACACGTGCGGCGCCGGCACCAGATAGCCCTTGCTCTTGTGGGATAGCTCCACCAACGCCGCCGCCGCGTCCAAAGTGTGCGCCATCGGTTTTTCCACCAACACATGCTTTCCTGCCTCGAGCGCCGCGCGCGCCACTATGCCGTGCTCGCGCATCGAAGTTGTCACCAACACCAGATCGACGTCGCCGGCGGTCACAACGTCCTCGAAATCGGTGGTGAACCGTTGATAGCCATACTCCGGCCCGGTGACGATGGGTCTGCGCTCCTCTTTGACGTCGCACGCCACCACCGTCTCCACCAAACCGCGCATCTTGAGCTGGTTGATCTGTCGAGAGTACGCATGGAGCATGACGCTGCCGCATCCCACGACGCCGATTCGAACAGGTGTCGCCATAAAACTCTCCTCATCCTTTGTCTGTCGTTTGTCTAGATGCGCCGGAACTATGTGCTGGGGAATAGAGCGGCAAGATAACCACCAGCTATGCCACAACGACGCTCATCCGCTGCACGCCCCCTGTCCTGACCTCGCCATCGCGCCAGCTTTCCAGTTGGAATTTACAGCGATCCCCCCGATAGATCGCTTTGAAGTATTCGATCGGCAGGTCCCCTTCTCCGTAGACGACGCCTTCAAGCAACAACACCCCGGCCCCGGAATGCAGACCAAACAGCGACTGCTCGTACGGCGTCGCTGCAGCGCACTCCATCGTCTGCTGCGCACGTTGCAATCGCAGGCCGTATCGACTCTCCAAAATTTTATACAGCGAATGGACCGCCAGATCGATCTGCTCTAGACCGGGGCAGAGCGCCGCCGGAATATAGCTTGTTTCCAACAATATCGGCTCCTGATTCACCTTGCGCAGACGTGAGAGCTTCACGGTCTTGCCGTGCGCCTCTAGGCTCAGCCGCTGGGCGACGCGAGCCGGCGGCTCTACAATCGCCTGCTCCAGCACGATGGACTCCACATGATCGCCGCGCCGGCCGATCTCCTCTGAAAATCCAAGCAGATGGAGCGCATCATAGGTCTGTTTGGGCTGGGCGACGAAAGCGCCGACACCCTTGCGCACTTCGATCAGTCCGTTGCGCTGTAAGTAATTGAGCGCCTGGCGCACGGTCATGCGGCTGACTCCCAACTGCTCGCTCAACTCGCGCTCTCCCGGCAAGCGAACCCCACCGGTCAGCTCTCCGGCGGCGATTTGCTCTCTGAAATGCTCGGCAATCTGGTAATAGAGCGGAACAGGACTGTTTTTATCGATCATTCCTTTGTCATGAGGATTGGGGAGCCTGTCGGTATAGAGGTCTATACCAATTGCCAGAATAGCATGGAACTGGAGCGATGTCAATAGGTTTCGCGGGCGCTTCCGAGGGTATGTTTTCTGGGGAATCCAACTTCGGAAAATTTGATGGACTTGGACGAGAAATAGACGCACGCAGTTTGTAAGCCACACCCTCGACAGGACGCCCCCCCGTCGGAACGACCTCCCAAAGGCGCGACCTACGGTCGTCCACTCCTCGCCCTGTTTGCCTCGATGGGCGCAAGAGCGAACATCACACCGGAGACGTAAGCTGCCGTGATCCCCGGCGCTTTCCGGCCGCTCGTGAGAGCATGAGCCCCAGGCAAGAGAATGCGCAACTCGCAGCCGCGCCACTTCTCTCCACACCCTTCTCTCCTCACTTCTCCCTCACCTCCACGCGATAGTCGCCGCGCGCCGCCCGGACGGTCAGCTCCTCACCGGGATGAACCATCGTCGGGTCGGTGACAACGACGCCATCCGTACGCTGCACGATGCTGTAACCTCTGGCCAGCACCCGCAATGGATTGAGCGCTTCGAGTCGCCGTTCCGCCGCCCGCAGTCGCTCGTTGCGCTGCATCAGCGCACGCTGCACGGTCGAATGCAGCCGACGCTCGCGCTCATCCAGCCGCAGCCGCGCCTGGTCGAGCTGACGTTGGGGATGAATGCGTTGTAGGCGGAGCCGGAGGCGCTCGAAGGCGCGCCGTTCCCGGTCCAGGCGTTGGCGGATGCGCAGGTGCATGGTTTGCATACGCGCCATAATTTGCGCATGATATTCCAACCACCCTTGCACGACGGCTACAGCTGCTGCAGTGGGCGTCGCCGCACGCCGGTCGGCCACGAAATCGACGATGGTGAAATCGGTCTCATGGCCCACACCGGAGATCACGGGAATCCCGCTTTCGGCGACGGCGAGCGCCACCTGCTCATCGTTGAAAGCCCACAGGTCTTCGATGCTGCCGCCCCCGCGCGCCAAAATCAGCACATCGATGCGTTCTACTTTGCTGCTATAGCGATTGGCGGCGGCGATGGCGGCGGCGATGCGAGGCGGCGCATCGCCGCCCTGCACCGGCGTCGGAAAGAGAATCACCTCCGCCAACGGCCAGCGCGCAGCGAGTGTGCGCAAAATATCGCGCAACGCAGCGGCGTCGAGACTGGTGACAACGCCGAGCCGCATAGGAAGCTTGGGCAGAGGTCGCTTGCGCGCTTCATCGAACAGGCCGGCCGCGCGCAAACGTTCTTTCAGCGCCTCGAACTGGGCGTACAACTGACCCCGACCGGCGGGCGTCAGGCGATTGGTGTAGAGCTGATAAGCGCCGCTCTCCGGGTAGACGCCGACGTAGCCATGCGCAATCACCTGGTCGCCATCCTTCGGCAGCCAACTCTGTGCCAACGCGCTGCCCTTCCACATGACGGCGTTGATGGTGGCGCCTTCGTCTTTGAGCCGAAAATAGATATGCCCGCTGGCGGCGCGGCGCCAGTTGCTGACCTCACCGATCACCTGCACGTCGCGCAGCAGATCGTCCTGCTCGAACAGCTGGACAATGCGGGCGGTGAGTTTTGAGACGGTGAACAACATACGAATGTCCTTTTGACATCTTGCAATCGGATAGAGGCGACGGAGTCGGATGCAGCGTTCTCTCGATGTGCGAGCTTTCAGGAAGGCTGACGCTTCTCGAAAGGCGGTCTGACTCCGCACCATCTGTCGGACAGAGCGAGTATGGGATAGAGCGAGCCTCTGAGATGCGCGCCGTGCACCATTGTAGCATAGAGGAAGAGGGAACGACGCCGTGTAGCCGCAACCCGCCACCCCTTGCGTACGGCCGGAAGTCACATTTGTGTTCTTGTGCGGGCCACCGTCTCCGATGTGATGTCGTATCTTCCGCCGATCAAAATGGCCTAATCAATCAGGATGGATTGTCCCTTTACAGACAAAATTGTCTCAGTACAATAATGCGCATGTCGATCGGTTACAAAGGAAAAGTCACGTCGTTAGAAATTGTCTTGGACCGCAATGGCTCCGAGCCGCTCTATCGACAGATCGCCGAGCAGATTCGGCGCGCCATCGTCGACGGACGCCTGCCCGTCGGCGTTCAACTCCCCACGGTGCGGGAACTTGCGACAAAAGTTGGCGTGACGCGGCTCACTGTGCAGAACGCCTACGCCGAGCTGCAAAGCGGCGGCTGGATCGAGTCCACGGTGGGGCGCGGCACGTTTGTCAGCGCCCGGGCAGCGGTCCGGCCGCGTTGGAGCGCAGCCAACGGCGCTGCCACGCCTGCGGGGGTGATCGGCGACATTCTACAGATGGGAGCAGGCGCAGGGGTGCTCTCGTTTGCAAGCGCTGCGCCCGACCCGCACTTGTTTCCCGAAACGGAATTTTGGGCTGCTTTTGAGAGTGAACGACAGAGATTGAGGGAGGCGTCGAGCTACGGTCCGGCGCAAGGCGATGCGTGGCTACGCGTCGAGCTGGCGGCGCACCTGGCGGAGCGCGGCCTTCCTGCAACGCCGGAGGAGCTGCTGGTCGTGGCGGGCGTCACCCAGGGTGTCATGTTGGCGGCACAGGCGCTGGCGCGGCCGGGCGACAGCATTCTGGTCGAGCAGCCAGCCTATGTGGGCTTTCTCCATCAGCTGCGCACCCTGGGGTTGCAGCCGGTGACCGTCCCTGTAGAGAAGGAAGGCCCTCGGCTCGATGTGGTGGAGCAGATGGCACGTACCCATCGCATCCGCTTCTTCTACACAGTTCCCACTTTCCAAAATCCGACGGGCTACTGCATGTCGCTTTCTCATCGGCGTCAACTGTTGGCACTGGCCGAACAATTTGACTTCTCCATCATCGAGGACGATCTTTATGGTTGGCTGGCGTATGATGAAGAGCCACCGATTCCGCTCAAGGCGCTGGATCGGACTGAACGCGTCCTCTACGTCAGCAGCTTTTCCAAAACCCTGGCGCCGGGGTTGCGACTGGGTGTGCTGGCGCCGCCCCCTGCTCTGCGTGATCGTCTGCTCGGCCTGCGCATCGCCGCCGATCTCGGTAGCCCGTTGCTGTTGCAGCGCGCGCTGGCCGCCTTTCTACATCGAGGCGAGTTTCGTCGCCATCTGCGCCGCATCTTGCCGGTCTATCGAGAACGCCGCAACGCTCTGTTGGCTGCGCTGGCTCGGGCGATGCCGCCCGGCGTTCAGTGGACGAAACCGCAAGGCGGCCTCTGTTGTTGGTTGACCTTGCCGCGCCCGGCACCCGTCGGCGAAATTCCTCGTCTTGCGCTTCAACAGGGCTGGGCCGTGGCGCCGGGCAGCGTTTTCTGGACGAACCCAGAAGGAGAGCGCAACCTCCGCCTCTGCTTCGGTGGGTTGACGGTCGATCAGGTGCGCTGCGGAGTGGAAGTGGTGGCGCAGGTTGTGCGGCAACAACTGAAGTTGACGGCTGCGCCGGTTTCCCCTGAAGAATGGCTCCCCCTGGTGTGAACTTCTAAAGCAAAAAGGAGAATGTAGGTGACAAAATACGCCTATTTTGAAGGAGCGATTCACTCCTGCGAAGAAGCGAGAATCGCTTTCTTATGCGCAGAGATGCGCTCGTCACGCCGCCGGTCCACGCCAACGTGCTCGACCGGCGCACCGTCATCGAGCCGGCGCAGCGCAAGCTAGGGCTGCGTACGGTGGAACGAGAGCTCGATCGCAGCGAACTCTCCATCGCCGATGAGGCCTTCTTTGCGGCACAGGCGTGCAGATCGTCGCCATCGCAAGCATCGAGCGTTGCCCCATCGGCGATGGGGTCATCGACCCGATCACCCGGGCATTGCGCAATCGAATTTCTGCGCGGCGCAAGGCCTAGAGCCGAATTCCATACGCCGACTCACGCCGGTCTATTGAACCTTTTCCATCCGGAACGACGTTCTTAGCAAGGTCAATTCAGGAGCAACCTAGATGAAGCCATCCCAAAACACCTCCGTGAAAGCTACCGTCGCCCGCCGCTTTGGTGAGGTGGCCCAGCATTACCGCACCAGCGCCGTACACGCCGCCGGTGAAGACCTGGCGCAGCTGGTGCGCATCGCCGATCTAGGCGGAAAAGAAGTGGTGTTGGACGCAGGCTGCGGTGCAGGCCATACGGCGCTGGCGTTGGCGCCTTTCGCAGCGCGCGTGATAGCAATCGATCTTTCCGAAGCGATGCTGGCGCAAGGGCAGATGCTGGCCGAGGGCCGCGGACTCGGCAACCTGACCTTCGTCCAAGGAGACGTTGAAGCGCTGACCTATGGCGACGCCGCTTTCGATCTGACGGTTTCTCGCTACAGCGCGCACCACTGGCCCCATCCGCAACAGGCGCTGCGCGAGCTGCATCGCGTGCTGCGGCCGGGGGGACGCCTGCTGCTCGGCGACATCGTTTCCTACGACAATTTTGTCATCGACACCCATCTCCAAACGATCGAGCTGCTGCGCGACCCATCGCATGTGCGCGACCACACGATCGCACAGTGGTTGACGATGTTGACGGAGGCGGGCTTCACTGCGCAGGTGCGCTTGACCTGGCCGTTGCGTCTGGACTTCACCTCGTGGACGCAACGCATGGCAACGCCGCCCGACGCCGTCGCCATGCTGCGCAAACTGCTCGCCCATGCACCGACGGAAGTACAAACGCACCTGCAGGTGGAGCCGGATGGATCGTTCACGCTGCAAGGCGCATTGTTCGAGGGGGTGCGGCCATGAGCGCTGAAAGCTCTCGCCGCACAGAGTTCTGGCGCGGCGTGCGGGCGACGTTCCCCCTGGTCGTCGGCGCAATTCCCTTTGGGATTATCTTCGGCGCGCTGGCGGTAAACAGCGGCCTCAGCGCCACCGCAGCAGCAGCGATGTCGGCCTTTGTCTTTGCCGGCTCCTCCCAGTTCATCGCCGCCGGCCTGGTCGGCGGAGGCGCCGGCGTCCTGCTCATCGTGATGACCACCTTTGTAGTGAATCTGCGCCATGCCCTCTATAGCGTGAC
>JANWYX010000110.1 GCA_025055055.1 Caldilinea sp.
CTCGTAGCCCCGCGCTTCCTGGATTCACCCAAGACCTTGTGGTCTGCCGAGCACGTGCGGCCGGGAGCCACACCTACGACAATTGCCGAATTCTTCGTTTCGAGTCAGGAACCCCTCCGAACAGGGGTTTCATCTCAATAACGGCTCTTGTTTTGACGGGACAACCATACCACCATATCTTTTTACAACCTGTGGATAACTTTGAGGATAACGAGGGAAAAATGTCCGGACAATTGGCGATTCTCGGTGGAGAAAAGGCGATTACAGTGGAGTATCCGGCTTGGCCGGAGCATGATGAGCGCGAGGTCGAGGCGGTGGCCGAGGTGATCCGCTCGGGACGATGGGGAGGATTTCCTTACCCTGGGCCGCGCACGAAAGCGTTTCTCGAGAGGTTTCTCGAATTCCAAGGTGGACAATATGCGGTCATGGCGTTCAACGGCACGGTGACGATGGAAATTGCGCTGCGCGCGGCGGGCGTCGGCTGGGGCGACGAAGTGATCGTGCCGGCCTATACTTTTCAAGCCACCGCCGTGGCGCCGATGGCCGCCGGTGCACTGCCTGTCATCGTCGACATCGACCCCAACACTTACTGCATCGACCCAAAAGCCGTGGAGGCGGCCATCACCCCGCGCACACGCGCCATCATTCCGGTGCACGTCGGCTCGTTGATGGCGGATATGGACGCCATCATGGAGATCGCCGAGCGCTACAACCTGATTGTGGTCGAGGATTGTGCACATGTGCACGGCATGCAATGGAAAGGACGAGGAGCCGGCACGATCGGTCACTTCGGCTCCTTCAGCCTGCAATCGTCGAAATTGCTCACGTCGGGCGAGGGCGGCGTGTTGATCTGCAAAACAAAAGAGCTGGCCGACGCAGCGGCGAGCATCGTCAACTGCGGACGCCCTGCAGGAAGCCGCCACGAAGTAACCACGCTGGGCGCCAATTTCCGCAGCAGCGAGCTGCACGCAGCGCTGGCGCTGGCGCAGCTGGAGCGTCTGCCGGAACAGACGCGGCGCCGAGAGGCGATGGCCGCCTACATGGACGAAGCGTTGAGCGAAATTCCGGGCGTGCGCGTGCTGCGCCCCGACCCGCGCATCACACGACGTTCGGTCTACCTATACATCTTCGCCATCGACCCCGAGGTGTGGGGCTTCAACCACGACGTGTTATGTGCGGCGCTTGAAGCCGAAGGGCTCGATGTTGGGCTTGGCTACCCGCCGATGCATCGCTACGAGCTTTTCCAGCCGCAGCGTTCGCGTCTGGCCGTGCCTGTTGCGCATCCGGAGTATTTCGACTTTGCAAGCATGCACTTCCCTGTAGCCACGCGCGCCTATGAGCAAGAGGCGGTGCAGCTGCCTGAGTCGGTGTTTCGCGCAGGCAAAGAAGGCGTCGACCAAGCAGTGGCGGCCATCCGCAAGGTATACGACCATCGGACGGAGCTGAAAACGGCCGTGGAAAGTGGGAAGGCGAAAACATAAAAACGTCTGCTTTGAAAGCCGAGGCGCGTTCGATCTTTCGTCCCGGTGGAACATGGAATGGCAACTAGGATAGCAGCCAATTGCGTCCGATCGTTGCGATCGAAAGGGAACCTTATCGACGGAAACGCCGCTGCCGACGACTGTCCGAACTTTCCGTCTCAGGCCGGTTGGCCACATCGGGGATCGCCGGCAGCGGCGCGTTTGCGCTCATGCCGCTGCGAATGATGCGCTCCATCTCGGCGACGATGTAGGGGTCAGTCTCCACCGGTCGATAGATGGCCAGGCGGCGCTCCACCTCTTCGACGGCACGTTGCCAGAGGGTCTTCGCCCCGGCGCGCTCCCACCCTTCCCGGTTTTTGCGGTCGTAGACCGGGCCAGGCAAATACAAAGAGTGTTCCCAGTGCTTTAACGTGTGCTCGGCCGTGATCATGTGCGCCTCGGCAAGCTGCGCATCGACCAGCGGACGCGTCGGCAGGTCTTCGATCACCTGAAGCGGCTGCACCAGTTGCAAGACCTGGCCGCACACCTCGTTGTCAAAAACCAGTTTGGGCAAGCTGAAGACGAGCACGAAGTCCAGCATCCCAGGCCCGGAGACCGAGTTGACGCCGGCCAGCGCAGCCAGAAGCGCGCTGCCGAAGGTCTCGGCGCCCGCCTGGGCGTCCAGCTCCTTGGCGTCGCTCAGCGCCATATACGCCTGCACCGGCAGACCCAGCCGTCTCCCCACTTGGGCGTTGATCGCATCGAGATACAGCGCCTTGACGCCCAGCATGGGCGAGGTCGTCTCGCGCATGTGAAATTCGGCCGGCGCGCCGCCGTAGAGCACCGCCGCGCCCGGACGAAGGATTTGGCTCATCACCACGCCGGCCAACGTGTCCACCGTGTGAAAGACCGCTGCGCCCACCGGCGTCACCGGCGCCGTCAGCCCCATTAATGTCACGGGCACGATCTCCACCGGAATGCCCGCCTCCACGCAGTCAATCAGGTTCTGGCAAGAGTCCTCGCTGTAGCGGAAGTTGCCCGTGGCCGTGATGGTGAAGATCGACATCGGCCGCGCAACCAGATCGCTGCGGTCGCGGCGGAAGAGCTGCATCATCTCTGCCATGCGCGGCACGCCGTGTTCGGTGAAGGCGCCGGAGACGACCGGGCGTTTGGAGTGAAGCAGGCAAAGATAGAGCCGCCATGCGTCGGAAACGTTGGCTTCGATGTCGCCGCCCGTGGAAAAGGCGGTGGCGAGATAACGAATGTGCTCCAGGCCGTCGCACACCCGCACATACTCCACGAAGTCGGCGGTGGTCGCTTCGCGCACAAAGCCGGTGCGATGGTCTTGCACCTTCAACCCGCTGGAACCGGGCGTGAAGTGCGTGTGGTCGCCGCCGATCTCGGCGTGTGGGCGGCCATCGCGGTCGTAAAGGGTGAAAGACGGAGGCACGCTCGCCAGCGCGCGGTCGATGGCGTCGGGCGGAAAGAGGATGCGACCGGTGGGCGTGGCGGGCAACCCGGCTTCGAGCAGGCGGTTGCGCAGCGCAGGTCCGCGAATCTCCATGCCGACCTCAGCGAGGATGGTGCGCGCTTCATCGATGATGCGGTCGATCAACGCTGGTTCAGCCACATCAAGTCGAGGACGCAGCACGTTCTCACCCCCTGTTGTGCACCCATTTCAATCTTTTGCATTCATCTTTCTGGAAGCTCGGATTTCTGGAAGATCGGAGCTGTCTGGAAGAGGGCGATGCACATGATTCGCCCTAAAGTTGGTCGAGCAATTTTGCTTCAACCCTTTTCAAGCAAATTATTCACATATGCGACGGCTTCCTGCGCCAACGCAACGGCACCTTGCGCAGCGTCGTTGGTGAAGACCTCTGCAGGGATGCCGCCGGGCAGTCCGTTTGGATAGCGCGTGGGAATATAATAGCTGTCCAGCAAGCTCCAGCGCAATGCCTTTTCTGAAAACGCAGGCTCATAGTGAGCGGCGGCGGCGCAAAGGCGCTCCACCGAATGTCCAAGCACAATCTCTTCACCTTGCGCATACAGGAAGGCTTTGAGCGCCTTCTCCGCCACCTGTTGAGAGAGAAAGCAGGCCAGGTGCCAAGCGCCTTCGCGCGCGAGATGATCGGCCCAGCGCAAGTCCACTGCAGCTTGGGCGAGCCACCGCTCAGCCTCCCGCCGCCCGCTCTCTCTCATAAAGCACCTGTCCGGTCGCCAAAATATGTCGCAGAAAGCCTCGGTCATGCATCTGTGTGAACTCTTCCGGCGTGTAGACCAACAGGTCAAGGTCTACGCTGGCAGTCAAATCTTGTCGCAGTCTAGCCGTCCTCGTCAGAAAATCCTCTGTGGACTCCATCACTACTAGGAGGTCGAGATCGGTGAAGAGGTCCTTTCGCCCCGCTGCATAAGAGCCGAAGAGGATCACGCGTTCCACTTCCGGCCTTCGGCGCAACTGCGCCAGAATGCGCTGCAGCGCATCGTTTAAGGCTGCGACATAGGCCGCGCGTCGGGCGGTGAGGTCTGCGGGCTGCGTCATGATCGTGCGAGCATCTACTTTCGATGCTGCTTCACCATCTCGGCGAAGCGGGCGAAAAGCAGGTCGGCATCGTGCGGCCCCGGGCTGGCCTCCGGATGATATTGCACGCAGAAGACGGGACGATCGGTCAGGCGCAGCCCTTCCACCGTGCCGTCGTTGAGGTTGCGATGGGTCACGACGACATTGGGCGGCAACGTTTCCTCATCGACCGCGTAGTTGTGGTTTTGTGCGGTGATCTGGACGTTGGTGGCGTCGATGTCGCTGACCGGCTGGTTGCCGCCGTGATGGCCGAACTTGAGCTTATAGGTGCGCGCGCCGAGGGCAAGCCCAATGATCTGGTGACCAAGGCAGATGCCAAAGGTGGGAATGCCCGTCTCCAGCAGTATGCGCACGGCGGCGGCAGCATAGGGCACGCCGGCAGGATCGCCGGGGCCATTGCTGAGGAAGATGCCGTCGGGCTGCATCGCCAACACCTCGTCGGCGGGCGTCGACGCCGGCACCACGGTCACGCGCAGGCCGTGGCTGGTCAACCGGCGTAGGATGTTCTGCTTGACGCCGAAATCGTAGGCCACCACCAAAGGCTTGGTTTCGTCGACGGCCATACTGACGGCAGCCGAACCTAGATTGCGACCGGCGGGCACCGGCGTCCACTCGCTACGCGTGCCGTCCACCCAGTTGTATGGCTCGACGCAGGTCACCTCCTGGACGAGGTCGCGACCGTCCAGCCCTTCCCACGAGCGCGCCAGCTCCAACAGTTCCTCTGCGCTGTGCGAACCGTCGGTGCAGAGAGCAGCGTGCATGACACCTTTGCTGCGAATGCGCCGCGTCAGCGCGCGCGTGTCCACCTCGCTGATGCCCGGAATGCCGTGCCGCGCCAGATATTCATGCAGCGTGGCGTTGGCGCGCCAGTTGGAGACCACTGGACTCACCTCGCGCACGATGAAAGCCGTCACCTGGGGCTGGTCGCTCTCCACGTCCTCGGCGTTGACGCCGGTGTTGCCGACGTGCGCTAACGTCATGCACACCATCTGACCTCGATAGGAGGGATCGGTGATGATCTCCTGATAACCGGTCAGGCTGGTGTTGAAAACCACTTCACCCACGACGGTCTTCGCCGCGCCAAATGCCTCCCCCTCATAGATGGAGCCATCCTCTAAAACCAGTAGCGCCTTCACGTGTTCTTCGTCCTCTTTCAACCTTTGCCTTCGATTTGCCGATCCACCTGAAAGCCTGATGACGCTCGGTTTCGGTCCAGGCGCATTCATCAGGCATTGTCCTAATTTTATAGCGAAGCGCAACAAAGGTGAAAGTGCACAAAAGCGGCATGGACGTTTGCCGAATTTGCATGCCGACGCAGAAACCTCACAACCATGGAGAGGGCATAGAGACGGGTTGGCGGGCACTTTCATAAGATGCCCTCTTTCCGGCAGCCCAAAGCTTCTGAAGAGCCGTTGACGGCGCATCAACCGGGACGCCCGAACGGAGAACTTGCACATATTTTCTCGCCTCGGAAAAAACGTGCAAAAACATCTTGACAACGATCGTGAACCTTGCTAATATGAACAAGTGTCCACCACCAAGAACAATTGTGCACATATTCGATTGTCAGCAATCAGAAGGAGTGACCCATGCAAACATTTCGTTTTCACCGCATTGGCGCTTGGTTGAGCCTATTGCTCATCTTTGCCGTTGTGCTTGGCGCCTGCGGCCCGCAGACGGCCCCGCCTGCGGCGCCGGTGCAAGAGCCGGCCGCGCCTGCTGCGGCGCCGGCGATGGAGGGCGAATGGACGCTGGCCAAAGCGGCTGAGCCGTACAAAGGCGTTTCGATCAACTGCGTTTTCTTGGATCGTCCTGGCTATCGCGCCGCCATCGAGCTGCTGCCTGAATTCGAGCAGATCACGGGCATCGACGTCAACTGGGAGATCATGCCCTACGAAAACAGTCGTGAAAAGCAGGTGCTGGACTTCACGGGCATGACCGGCAACTACGACTGCATCCTGATCGACGTCGTGTGGATCGGCGAGTTCGCGGCCTCCGGTTGGGTGGTGCCTTTAGAGCGCTTCTACAACGATCCTGCGCTGGCCGACCCGGAGCTCAACCTGGCAGGCTTCTTCCCCATTTTGCTGGAGTCCTTCGGCACGTGGGACAATGTGATCTACGGTTTGCCCTTCGACAACTACTCCGGCGTGCTCTTCTACAACCGTTGCATGTTAGAGGAGGCCGGCTTCGACGGTCCGCCGCAGACGTGGATGGAGCTAAAGGATGTCTACGGCCCGGCGTTGACAAAGGACGGCAAGTACGCCTTTGCGTTGCAGTCGCGACGCGGGGAGACGCAGTCCGCCGACTCGTTCATGCGCATGATCTGGCCCTTCGGCGGTTCGCTGTTGGACGAAAATTTTGAACCGAATCTAACGTCGGAAGGCTCCCTTGCCGGTCTCCGCTTCCGCCAGGACTTGATGAAATATATGCCGCCGGACATCGTCGAGTGGGACCACGACGAGACGGTGCAAGGGCTGGCACAGGGCAACGTCGCCATGATCACCGAGTGGAGCGCCTTCAACGCTTACTTCACCAATCCGGAGACCTCGCGCATCGTCGATTGCATCGGCTACGCAGTGGAGCCGGCCGGTCCGGTGGGGCCGCGGCCTGCGCTCGGCGGCTTCTCGCTGGGCGTCAGCGCCAACAGCTCGCCCGAAAAGCAGGCAGCGACCTGGCTCTTCATCCAGTGGATCACCTCTGAAGCGAAGGCCAAGGATTATATCCGCGCCGGCGGCGTCTCCGGCCGCATGAGCGCCTACGAGGACCCGGAGCTGCAGGCGCAGTATCCGTACTTCGAGCCGTTGGTTGTCTCCTGGAAGGAGTACGGCAACCCGGTCTTCCGCCCGCGCTTCCCCGAATGGCCGGCCATCTCTGAACTGATCGCGCAGACCGGCACAGAGATGATGCTGGGCAGCATTTCGGTCGAAGACGGCGCGAAACTGCTGAATGACCAGATTCGCCAGATTTTGGATCAGGCCGGCTACTATTCCGGTCAAAAGCCAAAGTTACAGTAGGGGAAGCGACCGATGAGCAGCGCAGACTTTCACGCAATGGCTGCGCAGGCGATCCGTGAGGTGGGGGCGGTGTTGGCCGCCCTCTCCTCCGACGACGCCGAGCGCATGTGCGACGAAATCCTGCGCGCCCGGCGCATCGCCTGCTATGGCGTCGGGCGCGAGGGGTTGATGATGAAGGCGCTCTGCATGCGATTGATGCATTTGGGTCTCGATGCCCACGTCGTCGGCGACATGACGACACCGCCGATTGGCCCTGGAGACCTGTTGATCGTGAGCGCCGGGCCGGGAGCCTTCTCCACCGTGCTGGCGCTGATGAACGTAGCGAAGGAAAGCGGCGCCCGAACGATGGTGGTCACGGCGCAGCCGCAAGGCGAGGCGGCGCAACAGGCGGACATCGTCATCGAGCTGCCCGCACAGACGATGGCGAACGACCAGACGGCGCCAAGCAGCATCCTACCGATGGGCAGCCTGTACGAAGCGGCGCAGTTGCTCTTCTTCGATCTGATTTCCATCCTGTTGCGCGAGAAGACCGGCCAGACCCCAGAAGAGATGCGGAGCCGTCACACGAATCTGGAATAGGCGAACCCATGTCGAAATCAAGAGTCAACTGGCCTGCTGTAGCGCTGATTGCGCCGGCCGTCATCACCCTGCTGGCGATCGGCATCTATCCTTTGCTTTTTGCGCTGGACGTCAGCTTTCGCCAATACCAATTGACCAAACTCTATCTGGGAACCGACTATGTCGGTTTTCAGAACTACGTCGCCGTCTTCAACGACGCGCTTTTCTGGCAGTCGCTCGGGCGCACCGCTCAGTTTTTCGTGTTGACCGTGCCTGCGCAGATCGTGTTCGGCGTGTTGATCGCGCTCTTCATCGACGGCATGCGCTGGAAGGCGCTCTCTTTCCTCATGCGCGTCCTACTCGTCATCCCGATCGCCATCACGCCGACCGTAGTGGGGCTGGTGGGACGACTCCTATTTAACCGGGATTTTGGCTTCATCAACTACCTGTTGAGCCTGGTCGGCGTTCCACCGGTCTCCTGGTTGGGCGAGCCGCTGCCGGCGATGGTGACAATTGCGCTGGTGGATATCTGGCAGTGGACGCCCTTCGTTGCGCTGGTGATGATCTCCGGGCTGTCGCTCATCTCGCAGGAGGTGTTGGAGTCCGGCAAGCTCGACGCCGGCGGCGGCTGGAATCTCTTCTGGTATGTGCAGGCGCCTTATCTGCTGCCGGGGTTGACCGCAGTGCTGATTCTGCGCACGGCGGACATTCTCAAGCTCTTCGACATGGTCTTTGTCTTGACGCGCGGGGGGCCGGGCGTCTCCACCGAGCTGGTGAGCGTCTACATCCAGCGCGTCGGTTTTCGCATCTTCGACATGGGCGTGGCCTCGGCGCAGGCGA
>JANWYX010000191.1 GCA_025055055.1 Caldilinea sp.
CCACGCCTGAGATGATAGTGGGCATGTAATAGATGGAGCGCAGAATCGCAACCCCGCGAATCCTCTGGTTGAGCAGAAGCGCTGCCCCAAGGGAGAGCACCAGCCCCAACGGCACGCTGATCGCCGAGTAGATCACGCTCACCCGCAGCGCCTGCCAAAAGAGGCCGTCTTGAAACAATTGGATGTAATTCTCCAATCCAACCCACTCGGGAGCGGTCAGAATGTCATAGTCGGTGAAACTGAGCACGGCGGAGGCAATGATCGGTCCCAGCAAGAAAACGAGTAGACCGATTACCGTGGGCGAGATAAACAGATAGGCATCGATGATCTCGCGACGCCGCCAACGTGCGCGTCGAGCTCGCCGAACTCGAGAATGGGCACGTGCGTCTTTTACAAGCTCCACAAGAGCCCCTCTTTCATATCAACAGCGGCATGGAAGCGCCGCAAGAATTTCGGTCATGGGAGGAGAGAGATCGATCGTCGATGGCCCGTACAGTTGCCGCAATTTTTCACCTATATGAATTTTATTCACCTTCTGGAATTAAAGACGAGTATAGCACAGGCCGTGCAGAACCGTCAATCTGCTTTTTCTGTTGACGCTTCGCAGTCTGTTTGCGGTTCGTTTAGAGCTTCATCCTGTAGCCTTTCAGACTGTTGCATCTGCTTTTGTTGATGCTTCGCAGTCTGTTCGTCGCTTCAGGAAACCATATCGGCGTTGGCTCAAATGCACCGTATCGCTTTTTCGTTCTATTGCTTTGGCCGGTAAGCTATCTGATCTGGTAAGCTTCTGATCATGACAATTGCAACGCAGGTTTTTCACGTTGACCCCGTCCATCCCGATCCCGCCGCCATCGCAGCGGCCGCACAGGCGCTGGTCGAAGGATGTCTCGTCGCGTTCCCGACGGAAACGGTATATGGGCTGGGCGCCGATGCCTTAAACGCGCAAGCCGTGGAGCGCATTTTCATCGCCAAACAACGCCCTTTCAGCGACCCTCTGATCGTGCACCTGGCGAGCCTCGTCCAGCTCGAAAGCGTTGCAGTCGAAATCCCGGCCATCGCCTATGCGCTGGCCGAGCGGTTTTGGCCCGGCCCACTGACGCTCGTGCTGCGACGTCATTCACGCGTGCCTCCCATCGTCTCTGCAGGACGCGACACCGTGGCGGTGCGAGTGCCGGCCCATCCGGTGGCGTTGGCGCTGTTGCGTGCGTGCGCACTTCCGGTCGCTGCGCCGAGCGCCAATCTTTTCAGCCGTCCCAGCCCGACGACGGCTCAGCACGTGCTCGACGATCTCAACGGGCGCATTCATATTGTACTCGACGCCGGTCCCACTTCGATCGGGCTGGAGTCCACCGTAATCGATCTGACGCAAAGCGCGCCGCGGCTGTTGCGGCCGGGCGGCGCCACCGTCGATGCACTGCGAACGCTTCTACCGGACTTGCGAACGCCCGAGGCGCCACTCGTCACATCAGAAACAGAAGGGGCGGTCTCTCCGGGAACGTTGCTCAAGCACTGTTCCCCGCGCGCGCAGGTTGTTTTGTTGATGGGGGAAGCTGAAGCAGCACTCCATTTTCTGCGCAAGGTGGTCCCCATGCTGATCGAACGAGGGATGCGCGTCGGTCTACTGATCTTCGACGAAGAGGCGCCCAACGTCGCAAATTTGCCGGCGACGCTCGTAACCGCAGGGTCTCAACGTGATCCTGCCGGCGTTGCGCGTCGTCTCTTCGCACGTTTGCGCGCGCTCGACCGCCTGGGGGTGGACGTCATTCTGGCGCGCACGATGGGGCAGGAATCAACTCGCACCGGCCTGGAAATGGCGATCCACGACCGTCTCTTCCGAGCGGCAGAAGGGCGCATCCTCGACGTCGCCGCCCCGGATGCGCCCGACCTCCTGCTCGGACATCTGTCGCAGCTTAAAGAGGAACGGGAAAGATGAACTGGACAAACGAGCGCTTCTGTGAAGCTTTGTTCCATTTTTCACCAGGAACGCAGCTTACTTGCCAATCGTTGCAGCGGGCGGTATAGTTGCCAATCATCGATGAATTTCTAGTCAACGATCGACGCAAGGAGACGGAGTCTATGACGGCGAAAATCGGCATTTTCTTTGGCAGCAGCACAGGCTGCACCGAACGCGTCGCCAATATGATCAAAAACGAGATCGAAGCCACCGGGCTGGCCACTTGCGACGTGATGGTGATCTCCGCAGCGAATGCAAAGCTGTTTCCAAACTATGATTTCCTGATGTTCGGCGCTTCGACCTGGAACATCGGCGAGCTACAGGACGACTGGGGGTTGGCGCTTCCTCAGCTGACGAGCGAGGGATTGAAGGGCAAGAAGGTGGCCCTCTTCGGCTGCGGCGATCAGTTCGGCTACTCCAACAGCTTTGTGGACGCCATCGGTATCATCGGTGACCGCATCACCGAGCTCGGCGCCGAGACGGTCGGCTGGATTGTGCCGGACTCCAGCTATCAGTTCGAGTTTTCACGCGCGTCGTTCGAGGGCGTGCTGATGGGGCTGCCGATCGATGAGGACAACCAGGCGGCGCTCACCCCCCAACGCGTTGTCAACTGGGTGCACTGGGTACTGGAAGAGTTCGGTCTGGCGCCCGCCGTCAGCGCTTCCTGATAACGCCTCGGTGTAGCAAACATCTGCCGAGATGGCCGGAAACGATGCCGACCGTCCATAGGCGCTGCTCGTAGCTGCGCTTCCTAAATTCACCTCAAACCTTGCGGTCTGCCGAGACCGTGTGGCTAGGAGCTGCATCCGGTGTCGGGAGGGGTGCCCGCGGAGGTCATCCGCCCCCGGCACGACATAGCCCTATGCTACAAACCTGCGGCCATGAATCGCGGCGATAATTGCCGGCTCGCCTATATAAAACACCATGAACTTCCACTGCGTTGCGCAGGCCGGCGTTTGCTCCGACCTGCGACGTTCTTTTGACGGCGGTTTTTGTTTAGATTGAACGAGGGCGGAACTCAACGCCATGTTCCTGCGTCATGTGTCTATGCATCTTCTTTACGATGCCGTTCTTTACGAAGCCGTTCTTTACGAAGCAACGGCCAGCCATCCTGGAAGTCGCCCTACTGCCGGCAACGGGTTATTTGCATATACTTTGCACAATGTAACATGCACAATGTAACATGCTTTTGAAGAGAAATGACAAACGCTTTGACGCTCTCCTGGACGTGTGATACACTTGGCATAAGGAAGCGTCTTTTCGACGGATGCATCTGAGATTTGTAAGCAGACCGTTCGACAAGACCTTGAGACGACTCGACAGGACACCGAATGAATTCAAAACAACTGCGCAATGGCATCATTTACCTGCTGCTGATTCTGGCCCTTGGTGCGTTTCTCTACAGCTCGCTGGTGCGCCGCTCTTCCACCCCGATCACCGATGCACCGATCGCCAAAGTGGCGACGCTCGTCCGCAACAATGACGTACGCGCCATTGAAATCAACGGCGATCGCATTCTGGTCACCACCCGCAACGGGGAAACGCTGCAATCCCGCATCGAGCAGGGCGTGGGCCTGACCAAGACGCTGCTCAACCTCGGCGTGACGCCCGAACAGATAGCAGTTGTGGATGTCAGCGTAGCTCCGCCGCAGTTCTGGGACACCTGGAGCGGGGTTCTGATCGCCGTGTTGCCTCTGGTGTTACTCGGTGCCTTTTTCTTCTTCATCCTGCGTCAGGCGCAGGGCGCGGGCAATCAGGCCTTCAGCTTTGGCAAAAGCCGCGCGCGTATGTTCACCGGCGACCGCCCCACCGTCACCTTCAAAGACGTGGCGGGCAATGAGGAGGCCAAGCAGGAGCTGCAGGAGGTCGTCGAGTTCTTGAAAGAGCCGCAGAAATTTGCGGCATTGGGAGCACGCATTCCGAAGGGCGTGTTGCTGGTCGGTCCGCCGGGCACAGGCAAGACGTTGATGGCGAAAGCCGTCTCCGGCGAAGCGGGCGTGCCCTTTTTCAGCATTTCCGGCTCCGAATTCGTAGAGATGTTCGTCGGCGTCGGCGCCAGTCGCGTGCGCGATCTCTTCGAACAGGCCAAGAAAAATTCGCCCTGCATCATCTTCATCGACGAAATCGACGCCGTCGGTCGGCACCGCGGGGCCGGTCTGGGTGGCTCGCACGACGAACGCGAGCAGACGCTCAACCAGATTCTGGTCGAAATGGATGGCTTTGACACCGACACCAACATCATCATCATCGCTGCGACCAATCGCCCGGACATCCTTGACCCGGCGTTGCTGCGCCCCGGCCGTTTCGATCGTCGCGTGACGATGGACGCGCCCGACATGCGCGGCCGCCGCGCCATTCTGGACGTGCACGTGCGCGGCAAGCCGTTGGCCGCAGACGTCGATCTGGACGTGATCGCCAAACAGACGCCCGGCTTCGCCGGCGCCGACCTGGAAAACCTGGTCAACGAAGCTGCCATCCTGGCGGCGCGTCGCAATCGACGCTCGATCGGCAACGAAGAATTTCAGGAGGCGATCGAACGCGTGATCGCAGGTCCAGAACGGCGCAGCCGCCTCATCACCCCCAAGGAGAAGGAGATCGTCGCCTATCATGAGGCCGGCCACGCCGTCGCCATGCACGTGTTGCCAAACCACGACCCGGTGCACAAGGTCACTATCGTGCCGCGCGGCATGGCGGGCGGCTACACCATGAGCCTGCCCGATGAAGAATCCAGCCTAATGACGCGCGCCAAGTTTCGCGACCAACTGGTCGCTCTTCTCGGTGGTCGCGTTGCGGAGAAGATTCGCTTCGGCGACGTCACCACCGGCGCTGCCAATGACCTGGAACGCGTCACCGCCATGGCGCGCGCCATGGTCACCCAGTGGGGCATGAGCGAACGCCTCGGCCCCATTCGCTACGGGGAGCGCGAAGAGATGATGTTTCTCAACCGCGCCTTCAGCGAACATCGCAACTACAGCGACAAGGTGGCGCAGGCGATCGACGAGGAGGTGAAACGACTGGTCGACGAGGCGCATGAGCGTTGTCATCAGCTCCTGCTTGCACACTGGGAGGCATTGGAACGCGTTGCGCAACGCCTGCTCGAAGTCGAGACGTTGAACGCCGCCGAGTTCCAGGCGTTGATGCGGGGAGAAACGCCCGTCGAGGACAGCGCCGTCACCATGCGCGGCCAGGAGAGCCCCGCCGGCGCCTCGAAAACTGCCGGCCAGATGCGCGGGGATGACAAGCGCGCCGACAGCGGGCTTGACCTCGGTGGGCGCGTGCCGCAGCCGGTTTAGCGCCCGAATCGGATCGGACGCAGCCTGAAGGGTGGGTCGGCGCCAGGTTTCTGCGGAAACCTGGCTTCTTATTGGCGTTATTGGGTATCGGGCAATTCACTCATCGGCAACCACCACAATGATTTCGCACAATGGTACGCCGCCTCCTCCGGCGACGTCGCCGCGCATCCATCAAAAACCGACGGAGTTTCTGCCCGATGCGCCTGCAGAGCTTTGGCTTACGCGCCTCTACTTGGTAGAGCGCGCGGAATTGCTCGGCGTCCCATTGATTCGCTGGCTTTATTTGACGCTGCTTGGGTTGGCGTTGGCGTGGACCGTTCTGCGTCTGCCGGGGAGTTGGACGGTGGGGATCGTTCTGCTGACCTCCGCCGCTGCACTTCACCTGACACTACAGCATGCCCGCAGTCGCGCCTACACTACCTTCATCCCGCAGCAGGCGCCGACGCCTCCGGCGCAGATTCTGGCGCCGGCGCAGAAACGTCCTGTTTACGTGACGGGAGTGCTGAGCGTGGAACAGAAGGTGCGCGCCTTCACAGCGCTGCCCGGTTTCTATCGCACCTTCGCCACGCGGGAGCATGCGCTGCTGTGTCGGGTGCGCCCGCGGCGCATTTGGGCGATCGCCGCCTGGCCGGAAGACGAGATCGGCCTCTGGTACGCATTCTTTACGCCCGGGCAAATTTTAGCGATTCAACCCGGCATCACCCGTATCGACAGACGCACGCTGCCCGGCCTTGCGATCACCTATCGGCCGGACGGCGACGACGCCAGACAACGCCAACCTTCGTCGCCGCTCACGCTATATCTGGCGTTTGTCGATGAAAGTGATCGGGACGCCGTGTTGGCGGACCTTTTGGTGGACTGGCGCCCGGTCAATGCGGCTGAGGAACAAAAATAATCCGAAAAAGAGGATGTCCACATTGCAGCCGGAATCTTCAGTGCGCCGTCGGCGCCCTTCCTGGGACGAGTACTTTCTGCAAATTGCGTTCACGGTGGCGCAGCGCAGCACCTGCGACCGTGCCCACGTCGGCTGTGTGCTGGTGCGCGATCGTCGCATCCTCGCTACCGGCTACAACGGAGCGCCGGCGAGGCTGCCTCACTGCGATGACGTCGGCCACCTCATGGTGGACGGCCACTGCGTGCGCACGCTTCACGCTGAGCAGAATGCGTTGATCCAAGCGGCGTTGCACGGCGTCAGCACAGAGGGCGCCACTGCCTACGTCACCCACCAGCCCTGCCTGACCTGCGCCAAGATGTTGATCAACGCCGGGATTCGCCGCGTCGTATACGCGGGAAACTATCCTGATGAATATAGCCGTAGCTTTCTCGACGCCGCCCGCGTGGAGTTGACCCATTTGCCCAGGGAACGCCAGGCGGATACCGTCTATCAACCCGAGAAGAATCCAGAAGAATAATCCAGAAAAATGACGACAAGCATGAATGAATCGCAAGATGAACTACGCTTCCCCGACGGGTTCCTCTGGGGAACGGCCACCTCCTCTCATCAGGTGGAGGGCGAGAACATCAACAACCAATGGTGGGCCTTTGAGCAACAACACGGCAAAATCTGGCGTGGTGAGCGCAGCGGACAGGCCTGTGATTGGTGGCGCAACGCCGAGGTGGATTTCGACCTGATGCAGCAGCTCGGCCTCAACGCCCATCGCATGAGCGTGGAATGGAGCCGCATCGAGCCGGAGCCGGGGCGGTTCGACGCCGTCGCCATCGATCGCTACCGGGAAATGTTGGACGGTCTGCGTCGCCGTGGCATGACACCGATGGTCACGCTGCATCATTTCACCAACCCGCTTTGGCTGGAACGCATCGGCGGCTGGGAGAAAGGGGAGGTGGTTCCCTACTTCCAGCGCTATGTGCGATATGTGGTGCAGGCGCTGGGCGATCTATGCAACCTCTGGGTGACGATCAATGAACCCCTGGTCTACGTGGCGCAGGGATGGGTGCGCGGGATCTGGCCGCCGGAAAAAACAAACCTGCTCCTGGCGCTGCGCGTCTTTCGTCATATGTTGCAGGCGCATGGGGCCGCCTATCAGACGATCCATGCAGTGCGGCCGGACGCCCAAGTCGGCTACGCTATGCCGGTGCGCGTCTTTGCGCCCTCCAACCCAGCAAGTTGGCTTGACCGCAAAGCAGCAGGCCTGAAACGCTACATCGCAGAACATATCTGGCTCATGGGCTCCATCGACGGTAAGATACGCTTTCCCCTGGGGCTGAACGAATACCATCGCACGCTGGAGGACAGTGCAGACTTCATCGGCATCAATTTCTACACGCGCGACCTCGTCCGTTTTCGCCCAGACCCGCGCCTCCTTTTCGGCGAGGAGCACTACCATCCCGAGGGCGAATATTCCGACTCGGGCTGGCGCGGCGTGTACAGCGAATACGCGCCGCAGGCGCTGAACCAGATCGTGCAGGAAGTCAACGTCTTACACAAACCGATCTATATCACCGAAAACGGCCTCCCCGATCAAGACGACGATCAGCGTCCACGCTGGCTATTGGGACACCTGTATGAGCTCCACCGAGCGATCCGCAATGGATGCGATGTGCGAGGCTATTTTCACTGGACGTTCACCGACAATTTTGAATGGTCAGAGGGATGGGGGCTGCGCTTTGGT
>JANWYX010000073.1 GCA_025055055.1 Caldilinea sp.
TCGCCATCGGCCGCAACATCTTCCAGGCCGACGACCCAACGGCCATGACCGCAGCCGTGGCGCGGCTGGTGCATGGAGAATAATGCGCTATAGATAGGACCTTGCATTTTTTCACCCCTTCAATCCGGTCATGGAGACGCCCTGAATAAAATGGCGCTGCAGGGCGAAGAAAAATAGAATCGGCGGCAGCGCAGCGATGGTGGCGGCCGCCATGCTGGGGCCATACGCCTGCACCGTCTGCGCCAAGCCGGGGCGCAGTGTCAAGAACTGCGCGATGCCGACGGCCAGCGGACGAGCGGCGTCGCTGCGCGTGGCGATCAACGGCCAGAAGAAGGCGTTCCAGGCGCTCAGGAAGGTGACGATCGCCACCGCCAGCAACGCCGGCCGCGCCAGCGGCAACACCACCCGCGCCCAAATTTGCCAGTCGTTGGCGCCGTCGACGCGCGCAGCGTCCTCCAACTCGCCTGGAATGCTCAGGAAGAATTGCCGCATAAGAAAGACGCCGGTCACATTGGCGCCCACCGGCAAGATCAGCGCTGCATAGGTGTCGACCAACCCCAGGTTGGCGAAGATAAGAAACAGAGGGATGACCGTGATCTGCAACGGCACGAAGAGCATGGAAAGGATCACGGCGAAGAGCGCGTCGCGGCCGGTAAACTCCATGCGTGCCAATGCATAGCCGGCCAGCGAATCCAGCAACAGCACCAGCAGCGTGGCTGCCGTCGCCACGACGACGCTGTTGATCAGCCAGCGCCAGAGGGCGTGCCGGCTCAGCACGGCTTGAAAATGTTCCAGGGTGGGCGGATCGGGGATCCAGCGAATCTGCGTGGTTAGAATTTGTAACTCCGGTTTAAAGGCTGTGGAAATCATCCATGCCACCGGCGCCATCATCACCACAACTATTGTCGTCAGAACGGCGTACCATAGAGCTGCTATGATTGCGTTTCTTCGCCGCATCTTGTTTTCTCCCGAGCGAAAGAGCCGAGTCAATAGATGCTCTCCAGTCCACGGCGGTACGCACGCGTCTGGATTAAGGCAACAATCACCAAAACTACGAACATCACCATCGCCACGGCCGAGCCGTAGCCGAACTTGAAAAACTGAAACGCGGTCGTGTACACGTATTGCACCATCGTCAAGGTGCTGGTGCCGGGCCCACCGCTCGTCATCACATAAACGAGATCAAAGACTTGAAAGGTGTTAATGATGGTCAACATGAGGACGAGGAACGCGGTTGGAGCCAGCAGCGGCAGCGTAAGGCTCCAAAAGCTGCGCCAGGCATTGGCGCCGTCGATGCGCGCCGCCTCGTAAAGTTCCGTCGGAATGTCCTGCAAGCCGGCCAGAAAGAGCACCGTATTGTACCCCACCATCGACCACACTGCAGCCAGAACCAGCCCTAGCATTGCCCAGCTTGGGCTGACCAGCCACGGAATCTGTCGCCCCAGCAGCACGTTGAGCAGTCCGAAATCCTTCTCCAAAATCCACGTCCATAGCACGCCGACGACGGTGGGCATGATGACGTAGGGTGTGAAAACGGCCACACGGCCCAGTCCTCGCCCCCGATGCGGTTGATTCAAGAAGAGGGCGAAGGCAAGGCCCAGACCCACAAGCGCAGGCACGGCCATCGCCGTGAAGAGGGCGGTGTTGGTGAGTGCATCGCGAAAGCGTGGATCGACAAAAAGCGCCTGATAATTCGCCAGACCCACCCATTGCGGGACGCCGACCGCGCTCCAGTTCGTGAACGAGATGGCCAGGCCGATCAACGAAGGGAATAGCCGCAGCGAGACAAACAGAAACAGATAGGGCGCCAGAAAGAGAAAGGGCGTCCAGTAGATGCGTTTGCGCGCAGCGACGCGCGCTTGAAAACCGGTAGGAGCCAGAATGCGCATGGCTTCTCCGTCAGGCTTGGGCGAAGGTCTGGCACTTGCAATTTACCAGACCTTCGCGCACGACGAACGAAACAGAGTGTTTACGGCGTGGCAAGGATGGCCGAGATGGCCTCGCACGCAGTCTTGACCTCGGTCGCCGGGTCCGCGGCCTCCAGCATGATGCGCTGCGCCATCACCATCATCGGCGTCGGCGCGTTCGAGGCGAAAATCTCGTTGTACTTCGGCGTCGCCGGGAAAAGCTTTTCATACGGCATCGAGGCGATGAAGGGCGCGCGGCCTTCCATCTGCTGGAACTCCTCCGACTCCATAATGGCCTTGAAGGCGGGAAGTTGGCCCGATTTCGCCCATTCGGCGCTGTTAGCGGCCATCCATTCTAGAAAGGCCACCGCTGCAGCCTGCTTGTTCGGATCGGCCTTGCTAGGAAGCGTGAAGTTGTGGCCGCTGCCCCACACGGCGAATTCACCGCCAAAGATATTGGGATATTGCGCTGCGCCCCACTGAAAGCCGCTTTCTGCCGCTGCCTGCTCGAGTTGGGGGATGCGCCACGGGCCGTCCACCAGCATGGCGGTGCGCCCGTCGAGGAAGTCGCGCGGGTAGTCGGTTTGTCCTTGCGGAGCAACCTTGTGCACGTAGACGAGATCCTGGAGGAATTGCCATGCCTGCGCCGCTTTGTCAAGGTCCATCACGCAGCTCTTGCCATCTTCTGAGACCAGCCGGCCGCCCAGTTGATTATATAGGCTCCACCACTGGAAGAAGGCGTGATGATTGGTATGAGCGTTGATGGCGTATTGCACGATGTTATTGGCGTCAAATCCTTCTTCCGCTGCGTTCTTGCCGTTGGCGTCGATGGTCAAACGTTTGGCCATTTCCATAAATTCATCTCGGCTGAGGGGCGGCGTCGAGGGCGGAGCCGTCACACCTGCCTTCTCAAAGGCGGCCTTGTTGTAGAACAGGCCGTGCATGTGCAGATCGAGCGGAATGCCGTACAACTTGCCGTTTACTTTGTTGCCTTCCCAGGCGTTTTCCAGATAGTTCTCCGGCTTGATCACCTCCGAATTGGCGACGATGTCGTCCAAAGGCAGAATCAGTCCTAGATGCACGAACTGCGCCAGCTCTTGGGGATGCATGGCCAGGATGTCGGGCGCACTGCCCGCGCTGGACGCCGCGATGAAGGCGTCAAAGAGCGGGGACCATGCCTGCATCGACAGATTCACCCGTACATTGGGGTGTTCGGCGTTGTAGCGGTCGACGATTGCCTGCATGGTGTTGGCATCCGGCCCCGTCCAGCCACCCCAGAATTCCAACGTGACGACTCCTTCCGTTGCAGCGGGCTGCTCCACTGCAACTTCTCCGGACGGCGGTGCCACCGGCGCTGCGCACCCTGCCATGAGCAGGGCGACGAGCAACAACAGACTCGTCCAAGGCAAGTGCTTGATTTGCATAGCTCCCTCCTTTGCATGACACACGTTCTCACCATTGTTCTGTTTATTTATATGGGCTCTGCTTTGGGCAAGAGCGCCTGCAGCGCATGCCAACATCGCTCAACGGCCTCCTCTTCGACCGGCAAAAGAGGCGGCCGCACCGAGCCGAGCTCCACCCCGCGACGGGCGAGCAACGCCTTGTAGAGCGCCAGATTGCCGCCGTCACCCATCAATGTGCGCGCAGCGTCGAGTTTGGCCTGCCATTTGCGCGCTTCTCCAACGTCGCCCGCCAGGGCTGCGCGATGCAATCTCACCACAATTTCCGGAACGACGTTGGCGTTGCCGGAAACTGCGCCGTCGACGCCCGATGCCACCGCCGCCAAAATCAAGCCATCACTCCCCACAAAGGTGTTGAACTGCCCGTTGCGCATCCTCGTGCAGGCGATCAGGTTTTCCAATGCGCCGCTGCTGTCTTTGATGCCCACGATGTTCGGAAAGCGTTCGACGAGCCGCCGCACCAGGTCTGTGCGCAGCCAGTTGTTACTGACGGCGGGAAAGTTGTAGAGATAGAGAGGAAAATCCTCACAGGCTTCGGCGACCGCAGCGAAATGGCGGAAGAGCGCTTCGGTGCTATGTGCATAGTAGTAGGGAGCAATCAACGCTGCGGCGTCTGCGCCTGCGCTGTGGGCATGCAGCGTCAGCTCAATGCTTTCCGCAGTGGTCACCGCTCCGGTCTGTACGATCACGGGGCGCCGGCCCGCGACGACGGCGACGGTCGCCTCGCACAGCGCCTTGCGTTCGGCAGTGTTGAGCAGCGGGCCCTCTCCGGTGCTGCCGCCGACGAACAACCCTGCGACCCCGCGCTCCATCAAGAAATTCACCAGAGTGGGCAGCGCGTCTACGTTGAGCGCGCCGTCCGGCATCATCGGCGTCAAAATGGGAACGACGACGCCTTGAATGCGAAAATTCATGTGGCTTCCTCCAGCCATGCTTCGTCGAAAGAAACGTGTTGAATGTGCCGACGACGATAGGTGTAGACGAGATGAATGTCATGAGTGCGCGTCTGCAGCAACGTCGGATATGAGAACTCGTACGCTTCGTCCTCCAGAATGCGCGGCGGGCGCCAGTCTTCCCGGAGTGAGGCCACCGCCAGCGCCAGGGGGGTGCGCCGCTCTGCGCTGGGGTTATACGCCAGCAGCAGTCGATCCGAATGCAGACGCAGCAGGTCAATGCCGGAATTGGGATTCGGCAACGTCGTCGGTTCGGGCGTTTCCCAGTGTTCGCCGCCGTCGAAAGAGAACGTGCGCCAGATCACACCCCCACGGCCGCCTGTGCGCAGATAGGCGAGCAGGTGGCCCCCCTCAAGGTGAACCGGGCAGGGATGGATATTGCCCTGCGGCGTAACGATCGGCGCAGTCAAACGCCAGCTTTTGCCGTCATCGTCCGAAATCATCATGAGCGACTCCCAGCGGTTTTCGTCGTAGGCGGGGATGATCGCCCGGCCGGGCAGAAGACAAAGGCGGCTGCGGAACATTAGCCCCGGATAGTCGAACAGGAGCTGCGGCGCACTCCACGTGCATCCCTCATCGGCAGAGCGCTGAAGAAACGGCAGTGCGCTGCGCCAGTCGCGCTCCTGGATGGCGTCGAAAAAAAGCCAAAGCTCACCGTCCTGGCGCACCCAGAAGACGGGCTGCCCCAGCGCCTTGCCCTCCATTACGGCCAGCGGTTGCGGCTTGCTCCAACATTCTCGACGCAGGTCGTAGCGAGCGGTGAGCAGAATCTGATCCGGCGCCGTCTCATAGGAGCCGCCGAACCAGGCGGCGATCAGGTCGCCGTTCGGCAGCTCGGCGAGAGTGGCGCAGTGCGCCATCGGATAATCGGCCGGTTGCGTGAAGATCGGTTGTGTTTTGAAGCGCATTACTCCACCCTTCGCACCACTCCGCTGAATGTTGCGGGCACATATCCCATTAACCGCGAAATGCTTTGCGCTGCGTCGATCACCTGCTCGGCCAGGGACTCGCGGCGCTCGCCGAGAATGGCAGGGTCGATGCCAGAAACGCTGCATGCGCCGATTACCCTCCCTCGCGCATCGCGAATCGCAGCGCCGATGCAAAACAGCCCCTCTTCATGCTCGCCGCAGTCGACTGCGTAGCCGCGACGTCGCGTGGCGGCCAGCTCTGCCTTCAGCGCGTCTGCGTCGGTGAGCGTGCGTGCTGTGAAGGAACGCAGGCCGACGCGCTGCAAAATGGCGTCCACCTCTTCTTCCGGTAGCCAAGCCAGCATCGCCTTGCCCACCGACGTGCAATGCAGCGGCGCGCGGTCGCCCACTGCGGTCCTGGCCAGCAACCGGTGGGGCGACTCCACGGCGTAAATGTAAAGCGCAGCGTCCTCCTGACGGATGGTCAGATAAACAGACTCGTGCGTGGCCTCGGCGAGCTGGCGCAGGATCGGCGCAGCAGGGTCGCGCAGCTCGACGCTGATGCGCATCGTCTGAGTCAACAACAACGGCGCAACGCCGATTGCGTACAGCTCATCGTCGGTGCGTTCGATGTAGCCGAATTCTTGCAAGGTGGCCAGCAGGTTGTGCGCCGTGCTTTTAGGGATGTCGAGCCTGCGGCTGATCTCGGTCAACGAGAGTCGCGGCTCATCGACGCTGAAGAGCTGCAGAATCTTAAGCGCCTTGGCGACAGAATAAATCATGATGGCGACGTTTATTCTATAATGATGAACAAAATTTTGTTATATAGAATTAGTGTCCATAGTATATAATACAATGGAAAATGTCAAGAGCCGAAGGACCAAAAAAGCGTCTTGTCGAGAAGGAAGGCTACCCGAGGCAAACCCCCCTTCCTTCAAACTTCAAAAAGATGAAAAAACAGATCGGGGTTGCACAAGGGACGTCGTGCATCGTCCTGGAAGCTCTAAAGCTTCCGGGATGGTGCATACCTGCTCTATTGGGGTTGTCCGTAGGGATGGGGGGCCCCGTGGTGCGCACGTCGGAATTTTATCCAGGCCTAGTTTTTCTATCGCCTTTCCACAAGAGGCAAATCGATCACATCGGTAGGAGTATTCTTTCGTGCATCTTTGTATCAGAAGACCAGGACGAGGATGTTGTCGTTTTCTCGGGCGCTGTCATCTCTGAACCGTTTGCAGGAAAGGCCGGTGGAAGACGCATGTTCAATCGTAGGCACCGTTGGCCGGCACACCGCCGCTATCAAGCCGGCCCTGATAAGGTGAACGCGGGGCCGGTGACGGCCTGCGGCGCGTTTTGCGCCTGGCTGGTCTGAAACGCGTTCGCCAGGCTGATGATCAGCGCCGCGGCAATGGAAGCGAAAGAGGGTCGAGATGGCATGGTGTGCTCCTTTTTCCGTTTCGTAGTCTTGCTAATGTGGTATAGGCCGCGTGCAGCCTTCGGACTCGAACGATGACCGGGCGGGTTTGGTCAGGAGCCCGGCCCGAGCGCGTGTTATTGGTGACGATGCGCCTCATTGCGCGCCTTCCGCAAAGGGGCGACAGGTCGTCGCTGTCCACAAGTGCCAACAACTACCGGCCTCGTTGCACGAACGGCAGGAAGATCTTGCGATCGGGCGAGACACCGGATGATCGCAAGACGAACGCGCCGTCGCCGAAGGTTCCGGCGTAGACCGTGTCCGGTGACTGCGGGTTGATCGCCAATGTCCACACCAACGGGGTGCCACGAGGTCCCACCAGGCCGTCGTTGAGGGCGCTCCAGTTTGCGCCACCATCCGTACTGCGATAGATAGCGCCCAGATTGCGCAGACTGATGGAAGCATAGAGCGTGGCCGGCGCCTGCGGGTTGATCGCAATGTCGATGACGGGGATTCCAAACACCCGGTCGTTGGGCAAGCCGGTGTTGGCTGAGCTCCAGTTGGCACCGGCGTCGGTGCTCTTGTGAACGCCGTCGCCATAGGTGGCGGCATAGAGGGTGGCCGGCGTCTGCGGATCAATCCTCAGTGCCGAGATGCCGTCGCCGAGCGGGAAACGATTGTTGAGCATACTCCAACTGGCAGCTCCGTCTGTGCTCTTGAACACCCTGCCGTCCGCCGCAGCGTAGAGGGTATCCGGTGTTTGCGGATCAATTGCCAGCGCGGTGACGACCCTGCCGATGGTGATGCCTGTGCTCGCCTCGTTCCAATTGGCACCGCCGTCGGTTGTTTTGAAAACCTTCGCAGTCCTCCCGCCGACACTTGTTCCGGCATAGACGATGTCGGCGTTCTGCGGATGGACGGCCAGCGCGTAGAAGCTCACGTCGCCCAGAGAGCTGGTGACCTCGCTCCAATTCGCTCCGCCATCGGTGCTCTTGAAGACGCCGCCAACGCCGCCCAGATACAGGGTCGCCGGCGCAGAGGGCGCGAGTACCAGTGCACTGAAGAACAGACTCACATTGTTCAGTCCGGTGGTGACAGGGCTCCAGGTTGCACCGCCGTCGGTGCTCTTGAAGACGCCGCTGCGTTCTGCGGCGGCGTAGAGCGTGGTAGGAGTCTGTGGGTCAATCGCCAGCTGACGGATGTCCAGCGTGTTCAGCCCTCGGCTGCTGGCGCTCCAAGAGCCACCGCTGTTTACGCTCTTGTACACACCAAGATGGGTGCCGGAGTACACGGTCGCTGAGGCTTGTGGGTTGATTACCAGAGCGCGAACGATGGTATTGGGGAATTCTGCGGTGGCCGGGCTCCAGGTTGCGCCGCCATCGGTGCTCTTGAGGACGTTTCCAGGGCGACCGCCTGCATACAAGGTTGTTGGGGATTGCGGAGCAATCGCCAGCGCGTAAAGCCCGTTCACCATAGCCACCACTGAGGGCGTATAGACCACGCTCCAGTTGGCACCGCCGTTGCTGCTCTTGAAGATCTGCCCTGTGTCGCTGGCCGCATAGAGCACATCTGGCGTCTGCGGATCGACCACGATGGCGTTGATGGTCCGCAGGGCGGGAAGGCCACTGTTGGCCGCGCTCCAGGTTGTGCCGCCGTCGGTGCTCTTGTAGACGCCGAAGGGGTGCCAGCATACAGTGTGTTAGGGCTCTGGGGATTCATTGCCAGCGCGTAAACAGATCGTTCGCCGCTGATGGGCAGTCCGGTGCCGGAATCGCTCCAGGTCGCTCCACCGTCGGTGCTCTTGTAAACGCCAGCGCCTCCGTTGAGCGCGGCGTAGATTGTAGTTGAGGACTGGGGGTCAACTGCCAACGCTTTGACCTCGCTAAACGAGGGCAGCTCGACATTAGTCCAAGTTGCGCCACCATCGGTGCTCTTGTGCACTTGACCATAGCCGCCGGCATACACCGTTGAGGGCGTCTGCGGATCGATCGCCAGCGCAGTCAGGGGGATCGTTGTGCTGCCGGGGAGATGGATGCCGCTCTACGTAGCGCCGGCGTCGGTGCTTTTAAAGAGCATGTAATCTTCGGAGGCGGCGTACAGGGTGGTGGGCGTCGTGGGATCAACGGCCAGCGCGTAGACGATGCCGCCGTCCGGGCCGATCGGAGTCCAAGTCTGGCCTGCCGCCATTGCGTTCACCGGCCGGCCATCCATGAAGACCAGGAGCATGCTGACCAGCAGCGTCTGCCACAGTTTGCGCACGTCTCGCATGATAGAATCCTCCTTATGTCTTCGTAACGCGGAATTCACTTCGCAGCCTAACATTTGCGCCGGACGCGCAAACTCATCTCAGAACCGGAGGCAAAAAGATGAACCGGTCCTCCGGGGTGGTAGTTGGCGTCGTTGTCGGCGTGATAGTCGGCGTGGCCGTTGCGGCCGGGGTGGGGGTAGGAGCTTCCGGGGCTTCGTATGCGCCAATGTCGCACACCGCCGAACCGTTGCCAGCGCCGTCCACGGGCTGCGTCACGCCATTTTGCGACTGGTTGTTCACCGGCGCAGGTGGTAGAACCAGAAGCAGGGTGGAGAGGAAACGAGGGATTGGGTTTTTCATAACGGATACCTCCTCATCGTAGGACAAGAGGCAGAAAGAGGGAGCTATCCCCGGCCCCTGAGGTGGCAGTAGGCGTTTCCGTCGGCGTGGCTGTCGGTGTGTCGGTTGGCGTGGCCGTGGCGGTCGGCGTGTCGATCGGCGTGGCTGTCGGTGTGTCGATCGGTGTAGCCGTGGCTGTCGGTGTGTCGGTCGGTGTGGCAATCGCCGTCGGCGTCTGCGTTGCCGTCGGCGTGGGCGTGGCGGTCGGCGTGTCGGTCGGCGTGGCCGTGGCAGTCGGTGTGTGCGTCCATGTGGCGGTGGCCGTTGCTGTTGGCGTGGGCGTGCGTGTAGGCGTGGCTGTGGACGTGCGTGTGGGTGTCGCCGTGGGTGTAGGTGTAGGCACGGTCGGGGCTTCGTATGAGCCGATGTCGCAGATCGCCGAACCGTTGCCATCCCCGTCTGTCGGACGTGTCACGTCATTCTGCGATTGGTTGTTCACCGGGGAAGCGGCGCAAGTAGGGTTATCCCCTTTGTCAATGGCCTGGCTGCCCGGGTTGAGCGGGAAGTAGGCCGGCGAGCCGGTCAGCGCGTTCAGGTTGGGATCGAAGCCGATGATGTTGCCATTCACGCCGTCGGTCAGGCCACACGCGTTGGCGCCGCTGTCTTCGATCAGGCTGCTGACGGCGGTGATAGCCGCGGTGGTACGGCAATCCCCGCCGCTGGGGCTATTGGCGATCAGGGTGTTCTTGAGCGTTGCTGTGCCGCCCCCGCTGTGGATGCCGCCGCCGTTGGATGCACTGTTGCCGGAGAAGGTGCTGTTGAGTGCTAACAGTGAGCCATAGTTGAGGATACCGCCGCCGTTGGATGCGCTGTTGCCGGAGAAGGTGCTGTTGACCACCGTCAGCGCGCCGTAGTTGAGGACGCCGCCGCCTTCACTGGATGCATTGTTGGCGGTGAAGGTGCTCTTGTGAATTTCGACCGTGCCGTAATTGAGCATTCCGGCGCCGTAGAAGCTGGCCCCCCGTGAAATGGTCAGGGTCCTCAGAACGAGGATCGCGCCATTGTCAACCCACATCACTTGCACCGCGTTGTTGCCGCTGACAGTGATGGTTCGGCCGCTGCCGTCAATCGTCAACGCACCCCGTCCGCTCAGGATATTGGGCAATCTGGAGCCGAGCACAATCGTCCCATTCACGCTGAAGGTGATGGTGTCGTTGCCGGCGCTCCCGATGCCACAGTCGGCATTGGGAGGGGCTTCGTTCGCTGCCAGGATCGCTTCACGCAGGGTGCACAAGCCATCCCCGCCTGTGGTGTTGTCGTTCACCGTGTTCACCGTGTAGCTTTGTGCCTGGCGTGAGCGTTCATACGCGCCGATATCGCAGATCGCCGAACCATTCCCGTCTCCATCCAGCGGGCGGGTGACGTTGCGCTGGTCGGTCGAGGGGCAGCCGCTGTTCGTCCCGGCATCAATCGCCGGGCTGCCCGGGTTGAGTGGGAAGTGGGCCGGCGAGCCGATCAGCGCGGCCAGGTTGGGATCCACGCCGATGACGTTGCCGTTCGTGCCGTTGGTCAGTCCACACGCGTCGGTGCCGGTGCCTTCGACAAGGTTGTTGCTGGCGGTGAGGGTGGCCCCGCCGACGCGACAATCCCCGCCGGCCGTGCTGTTGGCGATGATGGTGTTCCTGAGCGTCGCGCTGCCGCCGACGATGCGCATACCGCCGCCAGCGTTCACCGCGCTGTTGCCGGACAGGGTGCTGTTGAAGACGTTCAGGGCCGCGCTACTGCTGTCAATGCCGCCGCCGTAGTTCGCGCTGTTGTTAGAGAAGGTGCTGTTGATCACCGTCATCGTGCCGGTCTCTTGGTAGATAGCGCCCCCTTTGTCTGCGCTATTGTTGGAGAAGGTGCTGCCTTGCACCTGCACTGACCCGTTGTTGTTGCGGATGCCGCCGCCGTTTGTGGTCGCGCTGTTGCCGGAGAAGGCGCTCTTGATGACATCCAGCGTGCCCTCCCAGTTATAGATGCCGCCGCCTGCGGATGCGCTGTTGTTGGAGGAGAAGGTGCTGTTGCTCACGGTCAGCGTGCCGCCGGGGCGATTGTAGATGGCGGCGCCCAGCTCCTGCGCCCTGTTGTTGACGAAGGTGCTGTTGCTCACCGTCAGCGTGCCGCGGTTCGCGAGGGCGCCGCCCGATGAAGCTGCCTGGTTGCTGCTGAAGGTGCTGTTGGTCACGATCAGCGTGCCTTCGTTGAAGATGGCGCCGCCGTCGTGTACCCCGCCGGTTCTGTTATTGGAGAACGTGCAGTTGCGCACCTCCAGCCTGCTGCCGAAATCTACGAAGATAGCACCGCCACCGCCGGTCAGGTAGGCCCCATTGGCGATGGTCAGATTAATCAAGGTGAGGTCGGCCTGCCATCGCATGTCGAACACCGTCGTGCTGTTATTGCCGCTGATGGTGATGTTCCTTCCGCTCCCATCGATCGTCAGTTTCCCCACATCGGGCACACCCCATATGGGTGGCAGGACGGAATTGAGCGTGATCGTGCCATTCACGCTGAAGGTGATCGTGTCGGTTGCGATGCTCGGCACCCCTGGGCAATCGGTGTTGGCGCCGTCGTTCGCCTCTTCAATGGCTTCCCGCAAGGAGCAGAGCCCGTCGTT
>JANWYX010000282.1 GCA_025055055.1 Caldilinea sp.
GTCGTGCCGGTCGAGCAGATCGTCCCCGTCACGCAAACCGTGTTCGTGACCGAAGTCGTGACGGTCGAGCAGATCGTCCCCGTCACGCAAACCGAGATTGTGACCGAAGTCGTGCCGGTCGAGCAGATCGTCCCCGTCACGCAAACCGTGTTCGTGACCGAAGTCGTGACGGTCGAGCAGATCGTCCCCGTCACGCAAACCGTGTTTGTGACCGAAGTCGTGCCGGTCGAGCAGATCGTTCCCGAGAGCGCAGATCAATCTCCAACTGCTTCGAGCGACTCTATCGACAAAAATCCGGATTCCGGCGAATCTAACTCCTCCGATTCGCCGACGCTCTCAACGACGACATCCAACCCGGTCGCCGCTCAAGCGCAGACCACAAACGGCCAGGCGCCCATTGCTTCCAAGCAAGCGACGTCCTGGCTGCAACTTTCCCCTCCGTACAGCGAACCGACGCCGCTCCCGATCACCGGGCTGGCCATGTACTATGCCCCTCAGGTCATGGACCGAGTGGAGATGTATCGCGAGCGGGTGAACAAGATCGAGGTCTGCGAGGAGTGCATTGGTCGCGTTGCTTTGTTGCGCGCCGGCGACCTGGGGCGGTTGGTGTGGATTCAGGTGGGCAAGGGGAAGGTGGAGGGGCCGTTCCAGGTGCTTGATGTCGCCGCACGCCATCACATTCCCGACCTGTTGCGGCGCAATTGGGTCGTGGACGTCGATTATGAGACGGCCAAACGCTGGGGAATGCGCGGCCCGATCGAAGTGACCATTTACGCCGAGCCGCCTGAAAAACTTGCCCTGCAGACTTCAAAAAATGAGCAACGGGCGAGCCCTTGAGGCGGCCTCGAGCTAGGCGGGACGTTCGAGGGCCTTGCTGAGATCGAAGGTCAGTTTTTCGCAGAGCGATAGAAACTGTGGCTTCCATCGAACATGCAGCGCAAGCGGATCGACCCAGTGTGCGTGTAGGATGGTGCGATGCATCTCGGCGAGTGTGAAATTGGGTTCATCGAAAAAACGCAGGCGGTCGTCGCGTGGGGCGTACCTGCCGAACTGTGCCTCCACAACCAGAATGGGCGGGATGCGGTGCGCGCTCTCGTTGCACCAGCGCAGAAACTCGGTTAGAAACAGGCGCAGCGGATGATAGCGACGATGCACGTTTGGCGCCACGGTGACGAGTTGGCGCCAAAAGTCGCCGTGGCCAAAAGAGAGGGCGGTGACGGGAAGCGCCAGGTCGTACAGACCCGCCAGGATGGCTGCGCCGACATCCAACAGCGCCCGGCCGGCGCCAAGATAGCCCACCCAAAATGAACGCGTCAATAGCGCTGCTTTCTCTTCGGCTTTCGGATCGATGGTGTGACGCTTCCGTGCGTCTTCGATCAAAAAGGCGTACATTTCGACGTCGGCCATCCGTGCGCACAGGCTTTCCGCCATCACAGGGCACGGATGGCTGAACGCCTCTTCATAGGTGGCGAAGCGCTGATCGAATTGTTCGTCCAACCAGATGAAACAGCTCGGCACGGGTTGATCGGAAAGCTGATAGGCGGTGCGTTCATAAAAACGCGTTTTCATCCAAAGCCCTTTCCGTTGCACGGCGGCAGACGCCTAGCCAATAGGTATGCAACAGCGCGCCGGTGACCAGGCCCACCAGCGCCTTCACAGGCCACGGGAGCGCAGAAGGACTGACGAAACCTTCGATTAGCCCTGCGATGACCAAAAAGGGAGTCGATCCCAGAATCAACTGAACCCCAATCCGAGCGCGCCGTCGTAAGGCGGCGCCTCGACCGAGCAAGCCCGGACGCAGAAGTCCATCGCCGACGTACAGGCCGCACCCGCCGGCCAGAAAGATGACGCTCAGCTCGACCGGGCCGTGGGCCAAAACGAATTCCGCCAGCCCGCCGACCAGGTGATGGATGGACAACAATCCGAAGATGGCGCCCAAAGCCAAGCCGTTGTTGATCAACACCCAAAGCGTCAACAAGCCAGCGGTCAGGCCGCCTGCAAAGGTGAGAAACATCACCTGGATATTGTTGGTCATGATGAGACCGGCAGCCGCCGAACGCACGCCCGGTGCGATCTCCGTCCATAGCTCTCCGCGCTCCACCTGCGCAACCAGCGGTGCGACGCCCGGCCCCTGAATGACGTAAATCCACTCCTGGTCTGCGCTCACCGCCCAAAATGCTGCAAGCGCCGGCGCACAAAACAGGACAAAAGCCGTGATCGTATAGGGCAAGAGGGCGCGGTATAATTGCGGAAACGTGCAACGATAAAAGCAGATGAGCCGCCTCCAGCGCAGCGACTCCCCCTGGTAGATCAGGACGTGGGCGCGGCCGACGAGCTGATTGAGATAGCGCGTGACTTGTTGATCGGGAAAATCGCGCTGCGCCAGGGCGAGGTCCGAGGCAATGCTGCGATAGAGCTGTCCTAGCTCCTCCAACTCGGACGCAGAGAGATTGCGTGGTTGGTTACGAGCCTGGCGGAGCAGCGTTTCCATGCGTTGCCAACTGGATCGCCGTTTTTTCAGAAAGTATTCAAGATTCATTGTCGGAAACGAAATGTGAAGAATCCGAGTGATACGCCTTCGTTGGTCGATCAAAGCGAGTATATCATCTCCACGCCGGAAAACGTAACGTTCGGCTATTTCGTCGCAGGGCTTGGCAGCCGCTTTATCGCAGCGCTGATCGACACATCGCTGATCGTCGGCCTTCTGTTGCTCTTGAATCTCTTGGCGACTGTCCTCATGAGTTGGGTTGTGGACCCCTCAACTGCGCTCGATACTGCGGAGATCGATCCGGGGTGGGCTGCGGGCCTTGTGTTGGCGGTCTATGCGCTGCTCAACTTCACGATCTTTTGGGGCTACTATCTGGTTTTCGAGCTGGGCTGGCAGGGACAGACGCCGGGAAAACGACTGGCCGGCATACGCGTCGTTCGGCTGGACGGCGGTGTCCCCGGGTTTCTGGAGGTCGCCATCCGCAACCTGGTGCGGATCGTGGACTTTCTTCCTTTCGCCTATGCATTAGGCTTTGTCGTGATGTTTTTGAATCGACAATGGCGACGGCTGGGAGACTACGCCGCCGGCACACTGGTTGTATATGAAGGGTCGACTTCGCAGCCTGATTTCTTCATGCGTTCCGGCGCAAGAGAGTCTCGCCAGAGGGAGTCTCCTCCTCTGGCAGGGACCGTTGTACCGGAAATCCCCAATTTGCGCCGTCTGACCGGCGATGAATACCAGCTCATCTGCACGCTTCTTGAGCGTCGGATGCGCGGACAAACCGACTCGGCGATGATGCTGCGGCTGGCGCAGGCCATCGCAACCAAGTTAGAGGTGCCGCTCCCCGGCTCAACCGGCCGCGACGCACGGCGCTTTCTGGATTCCGTTGCCGAGGCCTATCGTCGCGCTGCAGAGCAATCGTAAAACTCCATCCTACCATCTCCAGACGCACTCAGGAGGCGAACGATGAATTCTTCTCTTCCGGTTGAATATTCGCCGCTCATACGCGACCTGCCGATGGACCTGCGCCCGCGCGAGCGATTGATCTACGCCGGACCCGGCGCCCTCAGCACCGTGGAGCTGCTCGCCATCATTCTGCGCATGGGCGGACGCGGAGAAAGCGTTATTCGGATGGCGGAGCGGCTGTTGGCGCACTTTGGCGGCCTGGCCGGACTGGCGCAGGCGAGCCATGACGAGCTTTGCGCAATGCACGGCGTAGGCGAAGCGAAAGCGGCGCAGATCAAAGCCGCATTGGAGTTAGGACGGAGGCTATTGGCCACTGCTCCTTATGAACGCCCACAGGTGCGCGGCCCCGCAGACGTCGCCGGTTTGGTGATGCTGGAGATGGGGCTGCTGGAACAGGAGCATTTGCGCGTCGTGCTGTTGGACACCAAAAACTATGTGCAGCGCATCGTCAACGTTTACACGGGCAGTCTCAACACGGCCGTTGTGCGCGTAGGCGAGATCTTTCGCGAGGCTATCCGCTCCAACTGTGCAGCCATCATCGTGGTCCACAACCATCCCAGCGGCGACCCGACGCCCAGCCCCGAAGACGTGCGAGTCACCGAGCAACTCGTGGAGGCCGGTCGGCTGCTCGACATCGAAGTGCTGGATCATCTCGTAATCGGCCGCAACCGTTATGTCAGCTTGAAGGAGCGAGGATTAGGGTTTCGCTAAGTTGCAGGTCACGTCGTTCGGCACATCCAACACCGACATGACCTGCAACCGGGATTACGCCTCCGGCGCAGGTTGGTAGACTGCGTGCTTCACCAAAAAGTCATTCAGCGCGCGGATGTTGGCATTGGACAACCTCACCTCCTTTGCGCGCGCGCGGATGTGCTCCTTGATTTCATCCCCGCGCAACACAGGCACGGTCGGGTTGTTCAGCTCCAGCACGATCGCTTGATTGAGAAATACGGCGGCGCCGTCCACAGGGGTCGCCGCCAGCGAATGATTTCCATCGGCGTTGGAAGCCTGCTCGAGCAATTGCCGAATTTTCTGCTTTTGCTCTTCCAGGTCCTGGGAAGGATTGCCGACACCCTCTCTGGAGAAAACGGTGAAGATGCGCCAGAAGCTGAACGGCTCTCGCCAGCGGTCGCCCTCAACGATGACCCGTCCCTTGTCGGAGCGAACTGCAAAGACCGTGACACCATGGGGGCCTGTCAGCACATAATTGGCCGGCAGACTCAAGGCGAAGAAGCTGTACCGGTCGTCGAATCCCTTCATGTTGCGTTCTAACACCTCATCCGGCCGTTCAAAAAAGCGGCTGCCGGGCCAGCGGCGGCGTGCATAGCGATTGATGTAGTAGCTGCCGATGCTGGCCAGCATGAAGCCGATGGCAAGCGCCGTAAAGCTGATCCAGGCCCAGTAGAGTTGTAGAAATCCGACAAAGCCCGGTTGAATCGGCTGATCGGGGGGATACCAAGTTGGCACCAGGCTGGCCAAAAAACCGATCAGCAAAACCGCCAACCCTGCCAGGCTCAAGCGACGTCCCAACGTTTCCTTCTTTTTGATCTGCGTCAGATTTCGATAAACTTTCATGGTCTTGTTCGTTTCATCAGATGATTGGACTGGTGTTTATTTTACTGGACAGAGAAAGACTCGTCCGGCGCCGCCACCTTCTCCGGTTCAAGGGCGGCGATGCCGCGTTGAATCTTGGTCAGAATATCCTGTTCGATGGCTTGTTTGGCCACGCGAATGGCGTGACGGATGGCGAGAGCGTTGCTGCGGCCGTGAGCCACGATCACGAGGCTGGAAAGCCCCAGTAACACGGCGCCGCCGTAGTGGCTGTCGTCCATGCGTTCGCGCACGCGCTGCAACGATTTGCGGGCGAGCAGCGCTCCCAGCATTGCCAACGGGCTTTTCCTGATCTCCTCTGTGATGACCTGCGTCATCAGGCGGGCGGTGGTTTCCGCCGTCTTGACGAAGATGTTGCCGGTAAAGCCGTCTGTGACGACCACGTCGGCCACCCCTGTGGGTATCTCCTTGCTTTCGATATTGCCCTCGAAGAGGATGCTGGGCGTCTGTTCCAGCAGCTTGTAGCTCTCAATGACCAATTGATTGCCTTTGCCTGCCTCTTCGCCGTTGCTTAGAATGCGCACGCGCGGCTCCGCCACACCGATCACCTCCCGCGCGTAGATTGTGCCCATGATGGCGAATTGTTGAATGTGCTCGGGGCGCACATCGGCATTGGCGCCGATGTCGAGGATCAGGCAAACCCCCTTGAGCGTCGGGAAGGGGCCGATCAGCGCCGGTCGCAGAATTCCCTTGATGCGGCCGACGTGCAGAATGCCCGCCGCCAGCGCGCCGCCGGTGTTGCCGGCCGAGACAAATGCCTGCGCCTCATTTCGTTTGACCATCTTACAGCCGACAACCATCGAACTGTCGGGCTTTGCG
>JANWYX010000287.1 GCA_025055055.1 Caldilinea sp.
TGCGCCGTTGGGCATGCCTGCGCCGAAATACGTTTTCTACAAGAATTTCGGCGACGAGCAGACGCGCACGCTGGCGTTCATTAAGAACGAATACGACGTCGACACCTTCATGAGTCCGGACAGCATTCAGGCGGCGCAGGCGCAGAACCCCAAGATTCGCACCTTCTCCCCCACCTTCCCCTTCCATGACATGAACGACGCCTGCTCATACGGCGTCCTCATCAACAACCTGAAGCCGCCGCTGGATAAGCCGGAAGTGCGCTGGGCGTTGGCGCTCTCGCTCGATCTGCAGAGCGTCGGCATCAATGCGATGAGCGGTCAGATCAAGGCCTCGGCGCTTCCGATGCCCGACACGCCGATCAAGCGGCCCGCCTACTTCGAGCCGCTGCACGAGTGGTTAAAAGAATTCACCTTGCCGGATGGCTATCAGCCCTACAATCCCAACTTCGGCGCCGAGATGGTGGCGCGGTTGGCGGAAATGGGCGTTGACCCCGCTCAGCTGCCGACGGGCGACGCAGTGACCGATGGCTTTGGCCTGGGATGGTGGAAGGCCGACCCGGCGGAGGCGGAGAAGTTGATGAACTCCGTCGGCATGACCAAGGGCGCCGACGGCTTCTATACTTTGCCGGACGGTTCGCCGTGGACGCTGGAGCTGGTCATCCCCAGCGACTGGAATAAGGTCATGCAGCGCGTTGGCTTCTCGATCGCCGATAGCTGGACCAAGGCCGGCTTCCGGGTGAACGCCCGCCAGGTGGACAACGCAGAGTTCACGACCGTACAGAACACCAACGCTCTGCTGCAGACGATGGTAAACTGGACGGCGAGCTGCGTCTTCAACATCAACTTCGTGAACAACTGGCGCACGATCAGACCGGAGAATCTAAAGCCGGCGGATTCCAATGAGCCGATCACCGGCAACGTGGCGCGCATTGACAACCAGTTCATCTTCGACAAGATCGCCGAAGCTGCGGCGATGGATATGTCCAAGCCGGAGTTCCAGGAGGCGGGGCGGGAGATCATCAAGGAGATGATTCGCAACATGTATTACATCAACATGATGAACATTCCGACCACCATTCCGACCAATGAAACCTATTGGACGAACTTCCCGAAGCAGGACAATCAGTACGCCGTGCCGTACACTTGGTGGAGCTCCTTCAAGAAAATCCTTGTGAACGTCAAGCCTGTCACACAGTAAGGAGGCGATTGCATTCCCCCGAACAGGGGATGGGTGGCGATTGTCGGGAGGACAATCGCCACCCCGATGATTTTAATCGAGGAGAAACATGAAACTGGCGCAATATATCGTTCAACGCGTTTTTGCCTATTTTTTGGTGTTGTTCGTCGGTATTACCATCACCTTTTTTCTGCCGAGGTTGATGCCGGGCGATCCGATCAACAATTACATTTCGCAGGTGCAGGCGCGCGCCGGGCAATCGCTTTCCGCCGAAGCCGTGCAGCAACTGCGCGATTCGCTGGCCGAGCTGTATGGCCTTCAGGGAAATTTGTTTACGCAGTACATCAATTACTTGAAGCGCGTGGTGCGCCTGGATTTTGGACCCTCGTTCACGTATTATCCAGAGCCTGTCTCGGAAATTTTGTTAGAGTCGATGCCATGGACGGCCGGATTGTTGCTCACCACCACCCTTCTTTCGTGGTTGATCGGTAATGGAATCGGGCTGATCGCCGGTTATTACAACAAACGCCGCGCCGCCGCCGTTCTTGAATTTATCGGCATCGTTTTATACCCGATCCCCTACTATATTCTGGCGCTTGTCGTCATTTTGATCCTTGCCTACTGGCTGGGTCTTTTTCCGCTGTCTCCTACGTTTTTGCCGGGCCCGATCTCGTGGAACAAAGTGGTTTCTATTCTGTACAACTCCTTTTTGCCCGCCTTGACGCTGGTGCTGGCCGGCTTCGGATGGAACGTCCTGTCGATGAAGGCGTTGGCCATCGCCACCAAGGAAGACAGCTATGTGCAATTCGCCCGCCTGAAGGGGACGACCGACCGCACGCGCATGGTGAACTATGTGTTCCGCAACGCCATGCTGCCGCAGATTACGGCGTTGGTTCTGTCGCTTGGGTTTATCTTCAACGGCGCCCTTCAGACGGAAATTATCTTTTCCTATCCGGGGTTGGGAATGACCATGCGCGCCGCCGCCGGGGCGGGTGATTATAATCTTCTCTATGGTTCGATCGTGATTACGATCCTTTCTGTGGCGACGGCGGCGCTGGTGCTCGACCTGATCTATCCGCTGTTCGACCCGCGTATTCGACTGGGAAGGTGAGCGAGATGAGCGCACAAATCAAGCGACGCAAGCTGCCGAAACTCAATGCACGGCTTTCCATCGGGCTGACCATCGTCATCCTCTTGACCGTCAGCAGCCTGATCTTACCCTTTTTTACTTCCGTCAATCCGGCTGCGCAAGGCACCTATTTGAAAAATTTGCCACCTAGTCCGAAGCATCCCCTCGGCACCAACGCTTTGGGACAGGATATCTTTTGGTACCTGGTGTTTTCTGTGCGGAATTCCTTGCTGTTGGGCGTCGCCGTCAGCATCGGCATCACCGCCATTTCGACCTTCCTGGGTTTGAGCGCAGGTTTCATCGGCGGCTGGTATGAGCGCATCGTGGTGGTCTTCATGGACACCTTCATCACCATCCCCGTCTTGCCCGTTCTGATCGTGCTCGGCGCAATCGTGCGCGGCAATACGTCGTTTGTCGTCGTCGCCGCCATTTTGATCGTCTTCGGCTGGGCATGGAATGCGCGCACGGTGCGCTCGATGGCGCTGTCGCTGCGCGAGCGCGAGTTTATCAACATGGCCCGTTTTTCGGGCGCCGGCGCACTGGCCATCATCGCCCGGGAGATTTTCCCCTACGTCTACGCGTATATGGTCGTGAACTTCATCAATACGATTCTGTTCGCCATCAATACGGAAGCGGCTCTGGCCGTGATCGGCCTTTCCAACGTAGTAGTGCCTACGTTGGGTTCGATTATCTTCTGGGCGTTGAACTACAACGCCATCATGATCGGTCAGCCTCTGTGGATCATCGCACCGATCGTCACGACGGTCTTGCTCTTCCTGGGCCTCTTTTTGACGTCGACAGGATACAACGAATTGTTCGCCGAAAGACGAGGTGTTGCGTGATCCGGCTTGAAAACATCGTAGCAACGTACACTACCCATCGCGGTCAGGTTCACGCCGTCGAGGGTGTGAACCTGGAGATTCCGGACAGCACGATTGTGGGCATCGCCGGTGAATCCGGCTGCGGCAAAAGCACGCTGATGAAGGTGCTATACGGCGATATCGGCTTTCCGCTCAGCCTCTCTTCCGGCAAGGTGGACTACGGCTTTGTCAATGACCGCGGGGAGCCGGTGACCACCGAGAACATCCGCGACGAATGGTTCCGGCGCATCTCCTACATTCCGCAAAGCTCGATGAGCTCACTGAACCCGGTGATGCGCATCCGCGACCAGTTCGTCGATTTCCCTGCCACGGCCGGACGCAAAAAGGAGGTGCTGGCGCAGGTGCGCAGCTTTGTGCAGAAGCTCGGATTGCCGCCGCAGGCAATCGACGCCTATCCCCATCAGCTTTCAGGTGGCATGCGCCAGCGCATCATGGTGGCGATGGCGACGTTCTTCCAGCCGGAGGTCATTCTGGCGGATGAACCGACGACTGCGCTTGACGTCGTGGTGCAGAAGAGCATCCTGCTTCTTCTGCTCGATCTGCAAAAAGAGATGGGCAACACCATCCTGTTGGTCTCTCACGATATGGGCGTACACTATCAGATCACCCGGAAGATGTTGATTATGTATGCCGCCAAGGTGGTCGAGTACGCCGACACCGACGACCTCTTTCAGCAACCGCTGCATCCCTACACGTTGATGTTGATCCATTCCCTGCCCACCATCGGCGACGACCGGGCGCGCCATGGGCTGCCCGGAAGCCCGCCCAGTTTGTGGGAGATGCCGCAAGGCTGCCGTTTTGCTCCACGCTGCCCGCTCGCTACAGCGCGTTGTCGTCGGGAAGAGCCGCCGCTCAAAGAGCATGTGCGCGGACGCTTCTCCGCCTGTCATTACGCCAACAGTGTGCCGGAGCTGAAGAAGACTTTGGAAGCGGGGCCGAAGTTGAGCGAAATTAATGTGATGGAACTGATGGCGGAGGCCGAACGAGACATATGAAAACCATTTTGAAAACGGAAAACCTGAATAAAACCTATCATTTGGGCAGCTTTCCGCGCAGCATCAAAGTGCAGGCGTTGAACGACGTCAATCTGTCCATCGAGAGCGAACAACCGGTCATCATCAGCCTGGTAGGAGAATCCGGCAGCGGCAAGACCACTTTGGCAAAGGTGATTTTGCGTCTCGTCCAGCCTTCTTCCGGTGCAGTGACGGTGGCCGGCCATGTGGTCGCAGGCAAAGGCGTTCGCCCCAGTCAAACCGAGTTTTTGCGCACCGTTCAGCCGATCTTTCAAAATCCCTTTGAGGCCTTCAGCCAATATCGCACGGTGGACGCCTATCTCCTAGAGACTGCAGTGCGCGTCGGAGGAATGGCAAAAGATGCAGCCGTGCAGGCCGTCGAGGAGGCGCTCTCCGCCGTCGGCATGGAATACAAAGACGTGCGCGGCAAATATCCCAATCAATTCTCCGGAGGCGAACTGCAGCGCGCCTCGATTGCCCGCGCGCTGATTCCACGGCCGCAGTTGATCGTCGCCGACGAGCCGGTGAGCATGATCGACGCCTCGCGGCGCATGATCATCATTAACCTCTTCCTGGCGCTCAAACAAGAATTTCAGACCAGTTTTCTCTATATCACCCATGATCTCGCCACCGCCTACTACATCAGCGACTATATCGCCGTGATGCATAAGGGACGGATCGTCGAGTTCGGCGATGCAAAGCAAGTGCTCTCTCGCCCTCAACACGAATACACACAATTGTTGCTGGACTCCATTCCCCGCCTGGATGTACGTTGGGTGGATCTGCGCAATGCCGCACAAAATGGAAAGGCTAAATATGTTGCGCGTTAGTGAAAATCGTCGCTTTCTGGTGCACGACGACGGCAAGCCCTTCTTTTATTTGGGCGATACGGCCTGGGAGCTGCTCCATCGCTGCACATTAGAAGAGACAGCCTACTATCTCGCCGACCGTGCAGCCAAACGCTTCACCGTGATTCAGACGGTGGTGTTGGCCGAGTTGGACGGCCTCCATACGCCCAATCGCAACGGCGACCTCCCCCTGATCGATGATGACCCCACGCGGCCCAACGAAGCATATTTCGCCCACGTAGACGCCGTCGTGCAGATGGCGGCGTCGTTAGGTTTGTACATCGGCATGTTGCCAACCTGGGGAGACAAGTGGAATCGCAAATGGGGCGTCGGGCCGGAGATCTTCACGCCGGAAAATGCCTATGTGTACGGCGAATTCTTGGGCCGTCGTTATGCCGATGCGCCGCTCCTCTGGATTCTCGGCGGCGATCGCCCCATTGAAAACGAAACGCATTTGCAGATTTTGCGGGCCATGGCGCAAGGGTTGCGCGCCGGCGACGGCGGTCGTCATCTTATCACCATGCACACGTGGGGGCCGCACAGTACCTCCGAATATGTGCACGATGAGTCCTGGCTCGATTTTCACACCTGTCAGAGCGGCCATGCCCGCAACTCGCCGAACTGGCGTTTCATTGAAGCCGATTACGCACGCACACCGACTCGCCCCTGTATGGACGCCGAACCCGGCTATGAGGACATGGCGGACAACATTCGCAACCTCGACGGCGGTTATCTGGACGACTGGGACGCGCGCAAGGCGCTCTACTGGTCGCTTTTCGCCGGCGCTCACGGCCACACCTATGGCTGCAATCCCGTTTGGCAGATGTGGGCGCCCGGCCGAGACCAAGTGATTTACGCTCGGCGTCCCTGGTATGAAGCCATCCATCTGCCCGGTTCCGGCCAGATGCAGCACGCCCGCTCCCTGTTACTTTCGAGACCCTTCCTCACGCGCATCCCAGATCAGTCCTTGATTGCCTCGGAAGTGGGCGAAGGCGCGCATCACATTCGCGCCACCCGCGACAACGAAGGTCGTTACGCCATGCTCTACGTCCCGTCCGGCCCAATCATGGGCGCAAATAGCATCGAGGTGGATGCAACGCCGCTCTCCGGCGCAGAGCTCATCGCCTGGTGGTATGACCCACGCACCGGCGTCCCCCGATGTTTGGGGAGAATAAAAAAATCGTCGCGCCTGGCGTTCACGGTGCCACAGGGAGGGCCGGATTGGGTGCTGGTGTTGGACGATGCGTCGTGCGACTTTCCTGCTCCGGGGCGCGGATAGCCCGGCGTCACATCGGGAGCGGTGACCTGCAACAAAGGAGCTCTAGCCCCATAGTGCTTTCCAAAATATCTCGGTGATCCCTATCGCCGGTCAACCTGCACTCCTCGCTGCCGCCGGCGGCGTCCGAGTGAAAGCCGACGCTACGCACTCACCGAATGATTTCGTTGAATCTTTATGAAACCGGTATGAGAAGCAGCTTTGCGTAATCGGCGGAGGGGTTTGACCTCTGGATTCCTCCATCAGCTTGCCAAGCAACAATCTGAAGGAAACAACAATCTGAAGGAAACAACCATGACCGATTCAACAACCGTTTCTACCTCCCCCTGGCGCGAGATGGAAATTACGTTGATGTCTGCACGAGAATACGCCAACGGCTACACCGACGTGGATGTGTGGGCCGATTTTGTTCACGATGATGGCGCAGTGCTGCGGCGACCGGCATTCTGGGATGGCGGCCAAACCTGGCGGATTCGGTTCGCCCCTCCGCGTCGTGGACGCTGGACATGGCGCAGCTTCAGCACGACGGACGACGCCGGATTGGCCGGACAGTCAGGCGTGGTTGTTTGCGAGGGAGAGACTGCATCCTCCAACCGCTTTTACCGCCATGGCTTCTGGCGTATGTCGCCGGGAAAGCGCAGCTTGATTCACGCCGACGGCCGCGCAGCAGTTCTGGTCGGCGATACGGCATGGGCCTTGCCTTGGCGCGCGACGCATGAGCAGTGCCGCATCTACGCCGCCGACCGTCGCGCCAAGGGTTTCAACGCCGTGCTGTTGATGAGTGTGCAGCCGGATATGGAGGCGCGCGGCCCACGCGACCGCACTGCGGACGAGGGGTTTGATGTGGGATTTGAGGATCTTCCCAACGGCCACCTAAATCAATTGAATCCGGCCTACTTTCAATACCTTGACGGTCTGAGCGACATTTTGGTCGAGCATGAAATCGTCGCCGTCTGGCAGCCGGTCTTCTTCGGTTTTGGATGGAAAGGACTGCGCACAGCCGGGCCGGTCGTGCCGCCCGCCGAGTACGCCCGCTATTGCCGCTATCTCGTTGCACGCTATGGCGCACGTCCGGCCATCTTCCTTGTCGGCGGCGACGGCAGCGGACGCGAGCCACAGGTCGCCGCCGGCGGCGAAGAGGTGGAACGCTGGGACGCCTATCACCAGCCGACCGGCATTCACTATCGCCCGCACATTGTCGCCAATGCGCACCAAGACGCCGACTGGCTTGACTTTCAGTGGTGTCAGACAGGGCACAGCGGCGAGCACGTGCCGGAACGCGTCGCCGACATGTGGCGCAACTTGCCCGTCAAGGCCGTCGCCAACGGCGAGCCGACCTACGAACATGGCGGGCGGCGGGGACGCGCCGCAGGCTGGTGGCAGGGACACGAAGCATGGTGCAATCTCTGCGCCGGCGGCACGATGGGCGTCGTCTACGGCGCCGGCAGCCTCTGGCAGTGGGCACATCGTGGCGACGAGCCGGGACAGTCGGATTTCTTCCTTGCGCCCGATGCAGGCTGGCGTGAAGCGCTAGACTTCGAAGGGTCAAAGTACGTGGGATTGGTGTCTCGCATTCTGGATGGCTTGCCTTTTACCGATATGGCGCCCAACTGGGAGGTGACGCTCGGGCGTCGCGGCTTGCTTGTTCCCGGCCGCTTTTTTCTCTGTTACACCGAAGAGGGCGGTCCACTGGCAATCTTCGGCGACGAGGTGCCACATCGTTATCGCATCGTGGATCCGCGCACCGGCGAAGTGGTGAGCTCAGGGATCCGCCCGCAACGACAACAAGGGCCACGTGAGTGGATACCCGCGGAGTGGGGAGCGCCGCGCCTTTATATTTTCTGTGATGAATTCTGTGATGAATAGAGCGTAAAGAGCGCAGGCGGGCAGATCCAGCCGGTTTTTGAGATGATCTATGCGCAATTTCTCCAATCTGCGCCATTGGTTTGCCATGTCTTCGGTTGATTAACGCACATGATTGAACAGGAGATAGCTATATGGCTCGTGCGACCCTGGCGGTGATCTTCGGCAACCGCGACTTTTTCCCCGACAAATTGGTGACGGAAGCGCGTCGCGACATCTTCACGCTCTTCGCCGAGATGGACATCGAAGCAGTGGCCCTGGATGAAACAGAAACCAAGCTCGGCGGCGTAGAGACGTGGGAGGATGCAAAGCGCTGTGCAGAGCTCTTTCGTCGCCACGCCGACCGCATCGACGGCATTCTGGTCTGCCTGCCCAACTTCGGCGATGAAAAGGGCGTGGCCGACACAATCAAACTTTCCGGCTTGAACAAGCCGATTTTGGTGCAGGCGTATCCGGACGATCTCGACCAATTCACGGTGGAGCGTCGCCGCGACGCCTTCTGCGGCAAAATTTCCGTCTGCAATAATTTGCGGCAGTACGGTTTCCCGTTCACACTCACCGAACTACACACCGTCCATCCGTTGACGCCTGAATTTCGCCGGGACCTGGAAAATTTCCTGGGTGTCTGCCGCATCGTCAACGGGCTGCGCACGGCGCGGTTGGGCGCCATCGGCGCGCGGCCCGGCGCATTCAACACCGTTCGCTACAGCGAAAAGTTGCTGCAGGCGTATGGCATAAGCGTGCAGACGCTTGACCTCTCCGATGTGTTGGGATGGGTGCAGCGCCTGCCGGAAGACGACCCGCGCGTCGAGAAAAAGCTCGCCGACATCAAAGCCTACGCCGACTACGGCAGCGTGCCGCCGCCTTCGCTTGTGAAGATGGCGCGACTGGGTGTTGTCATCGAAGATTGGATGGACAAAAACGACCTGGTCGCCACAGCCATCCAATGCTGGACGTCACTTCAACGCAACTTTGGCGTCAACGTCTGCACGCTGATGAGCATCATGAGCGAGCGGTTGATGCCTTCGGCGTGTGAAGTGGACATCACCGGCGTCATCTCAATGTATGCGTTGCAACTGGCCTCGAATTCGCCCAGCGCATTGGTGGATTGGAACAACAACTATGGCAACGATCCGAACAAATGCGTGTTGTTCCATTGCGGCAACTGGGCCAAGACATTCATTCCCGACGCCGCCATCAAGACGGCTCCGATTTTGGGCACGACGCTCGGTGAAGAAAACACCTATGGCGCAATGGCCGGGCGGACGCCCGCCGGGCCCGTTACCTTTGGCCGCGTCAGCACCGACGACGCGTATGGCTTGATTCGCACCTACGTGGGCGAAGGCGTTTTTACCGATGACCCTCTGGACACCTTCGGCACGCGCGCAGTTGTTCACGTGCCCGGCTTACAACGCCTGATGAAGTATGTGTGTAAGAACGGCTTTGAACATCACGTGGCGATGAACGCCTCTCACACGGCAAACGTGGTGGCCGAGGCGTTCGGCGCCTACTTTGGTTGGGATGTGCACATCCATGAGCCTGTCTCCTAGAGCGAAGAAATCAAGGCCGTAAGATCGTTCGTCGCAACCCTTTCTGGAAGGCGTGCTTCTTGGCGCGCCGATCACAATCAACAGGCTGCTATTTTCAGAACAGCCTGAAGCTTCCGGGAAGGTGAACCTTACCTGTGTGTGGTTTATCTAGCAGACATCGATGGCCCGATGTTGTCATATCGACAGGTCAAAAGTCGATATGACGCAGATCGTTGCGTGTGGGGAACACCGAGAACAGGGAGGTACGCCGCCTCCCTGTTCTCATTTCACCGAAACGTCCCTTTGCCTCTTATCAACGATTTGTTGCGCTGCTTTATTATATTCGGTTGCCACTTGTAAGGAATACACTGCAATTTTGAGAGGCACGTCTGCAACTTTGTCTATCACATTTTTGTCTGTCACATTCCATGAGCTGGGCTCTGCAAAGGGGCGCCCCAAAATTGTCGTACGACTTTCGGTGCGTTAATTCCGGATTTGCGTTATCTTACAGGAGAGGTTTCCCGACATTTACCTCTCGTAATTCCACAACTCCGGCCACATCGTCATAAATGGCGTAGCGCAAGGTCCCACCGTCCTCCGGGACGCCTGCGCTGCCCACGCCGACGATCGTGCGTTCCTCGAGCGACAACCGGATGCGCGCGGGCCCGACCAGGGAGCGCAGTTTGTTTGTCGCCGGATTCCAAATCCAGGCCATCTGTACGTGAGTGTGACCGTGAAAAAGCACTGTCACCTGGTGGCTCTGCATCCACGCCAGCGCATTCCAGAGAGCGTCGATATTCTGATGCAGCCTAGGAAAAAGCACACTCCAGCTTATCCCTGTTCTCATCCACGCCGCAGCCGCAGCCGTGGTGGGCAACGGCGTCGGCATCTCAGGAGAAGCGTGACAATACGCTGCGCCGTTCTCTCGAATCAGCGCCGGCCAAGAACCCACCCATTCGGCGAGCGGTCCGGAAAGCCGGCGAAGGCCGCTGACTTCCCAGTTGCCGTAGACGCAGAGAATCCTGCGCGCCTGTAACGCAGCCAGCATGCGCGGATGATAGCCTGCATCTCCCAAGAAAATGAAACGATCCACCTGTTGTTCTTGGGCGTCGTCGAACACTGCGGTCATGCCAACGTAATTGTCGTGTAGATCGGCGAAAACAGCGGTGCGCATGGTAAAATCATCGTATGCGCGCCATGCAACTCTTCCAAACTGGAGATATTGCCGAAGATCGACTGATCTTGACCGAAAATGCGCCCCTCCCCCAACCGGCATCGGATGAACTGCGCGTGCGCGTGCACGTTTGCGGCGTCTGTCGCACCGATCTACACACGGTGGAGGGCGATTTATCGTTGCCGAGGCCGCTGCCGCTGATCCCCGGCCATCAGGTTGTGGGCGTTGTGGACGCCGTTGGCGAGCAGGCGACCCACTTCGCCGTCGGCGATCGCGTCGGGGTGGGCTGGATGAACTGGACCTGCGGCGCGTGCGACTTCTGCCGACGCGGCCAGGAAAACCTCTGCCCCTACGCTCGCTTCACCGGCCTGCATGTGGACGGCGGCTACGCTCAGTGGATGCTCGTGCATGAACGCTTTGCCTATCGGCTGCCCGTCGAGCTCTCCGACGAGGTTGCGGCGCCTTTGCTCTGCGGCGGCGTGATCGGCTATCGCACTTTGCGCCTGAGCGGTGTTCAACCGGGAGATCGGCTCGGGCTGTACGGTTTTGGAGCCAGCGCGCACCAGGCAATTCAAGTCGCCCGCCACCGGGGGTGCACCGTCTATGTCTTCACACGCGGAGAAGAACATCGCCGCCTGGCCGAGACGCTCGGCGCAGCCTGGGTCGGCGACGCCGATGAACAGCCTCCGCATCCGCTGGACGCCGCCGCCATCTTCGCCCCCGCCGGCTGGATCGTCGAGCGGGCGCTGCGCCATGTGCGCCCCGGCGCCATCGTCGCCATCAACGCCATCCACATGACGCCTATCCCGGAGCTGCCCTACGAACGCATCTACGGCGAGCGAGTGCTGCGCAGCGTCGCCAATTTCACCCGACAAGATGCAGAGGAGTTTTTACAACTGGCGGCGGAGATTCCGATTCGCACCGAGGTCGAAACCTTTGCCTTGTCGGAAGCCAATCAGGCGTTGCGAAAGCTCAAACAAGGCGAACTGCGCGCCGCCGCTGTGCTCAGAATCGATTGACGCCTTTCCCGAGACCTCTTAATTTTGCTTTTACATCCTTTTTACAAATTTCTCATCATCGATTTAGCTTTGTTCCCTACAATCGCCGAACGTTGAGAAGCGGGCATACAGCGTCGTCCGTCGAACAATGGCAAACTGCTCCCTGTCCGATGCAGACGATCTATCTGAAGCATCTGCATTGCACAGGGAGTTTCTTTAGAAAAATAAGAATCTGATAAGTCAAAAGGAAGGTAACTATGGGGAAACGATCGATTCTTGCGCTGCTGTTTGTAGCGCTGAGCATTACATCCGGGGGAGCGCTCTTGACGGCCTGTCAAGGGGATTCCAATCCCACGCCTACACCTACGGCGGCCTCGGCGCCGGCTGCACCTACGGCGGAGGCGACGCCATCTACAGCAGAGACGCAAACCTCGGATGAAACACAATCCGCAACGGAAAATGCACCTGCAGAGACGAATCTCGAGCAATCCACCGCAGAGCAGACTTCAACCGAAGCGCAGGGGAGCGAGGCGACGGCCGAACCCGGTGGACCGATCACGCTGCGTTTTGTCGGCGACGGCACCGAGGCTCGTTTCTTAATCGATGAAGTGTTGATGGGGCAGCCAAAGACCGTCGTTGGCGTCACGACAATGGTGGAGGGTGAAATCACCGTCGATCCCGCCAACCCCGCCTCTGTGCAGGTCGGCGAAATCCGCATCGACGCGCGCGACCTAACCACGGACGACAACCGTCGCAACAATCGCCTACGCAACGATATTCTCAAATCGAACCAGGATGCCTATCGCTATATCATCTTCCGCCCGACGAGCATCGAAGGGCTTCCCGCCGCCGTTAATGTGGGAGACACGTTCAATTTTCAGGTCATCGGCGATCTCACAATTCTGGACACGACGTTGCCTGTAACTTTCGATATGAGTGCAACGGTGGTGGACGCCAATACGGTGCGCGGCTCCGGCTCGGCCACAATTCGCTACGCCGACTTCGGTATTCGCATCCCTAGTGTGCCTTTTGTAGCCGGCGTCTCCGACGAGGTGCGCCTGGAAATTGACTTTACTGCACGGCGATAAGGATTGCGCAGGCCATGAGCGACCGAGCATGCAGGGCGGCTAGGCGTCGCAACGGGCATATGAAGTCCGGCGTTGAAAAGCGACCGATCCGGCGTGCGCACGCTCGACTCACCTTCCGGGAAGCCCCGAGCTTCCCGGAAGATCGTGTTCCACGATGCGCCGCCGAGTATCATTTTCCCTCTCGCCCGGCCACAACAAATGCAATGCGGCTGCGCCAGGCGACAGTTTGTCCCGACAATTGCCGT
>JANWYX010000320.1 GCA_025055055.1 Caldilinea sp.
GGCCTGCCCCAGATCGTTGACGATCTGATAGCCTGCGATCATGGCCGGCGTCTTGGGGATGAAAATGGCCAGTCGCGCGAGGGTGCGCGTCACTAGCCAATCCACTAGGGCCGACGCAACCAGGAGAGCGAGCAGCGCAGGGAAGACGCTGCGCGCTCTTTCCGTGGCGAGGCGAGGCGTCAGGCGCGGCTGGCGCAAAAACAGCGTTCGCAGAGCAGCCATTTTTCAAACCCTTTCATCCGTTGCGCCGGGGAGTCGTTCAACATTTTTTGCACAATTGTCTCCTCCCTGAAAGCTCTGAAGCTTCCAGGAAAGCCCATGTCGACTCTCTTGGGTTTGTCTATCAGGATTTTCCTTCATCCCGAAAGTAGAGCAACGTCAACGCAATCAGCGCCCACAGCACGACGAGCAAGCCGATGAAACCCCAGAACAATGGGCCGATTCCGCCGGGCGTCATCGCTGCAACGCGGGCAGGCGAGGGCGCCGCAGCGTCGGTCGTAGGGGCCGCGGCGGGAGCCGGTGCAGCGCCAAGTTGCAAGGAGACCCACTGCGACGTCGATTTGGCGCCGTTGCGCTCTCGGTTGGCGCCGTCCCACACTGCGAAGGCGACCGAGTAGAGCTTTTCCGGCGCAAAGGAGACATCTTCCGCTTCCGTCGAACTCAAGCTGCGGCTGAGAATCACGCGCCAGACGCCGTCGCGCCATTCGCCGTACCCCTGCACATTCTGTCCTTCCGGCGGCTGGCCGGTCAGGCTGCCAAAGCCTCCCGCCACCATGTCCTCCACCGGCGTGGTATGCACCGGCAGCGCCAGCAAGTTGCCCACCGCCTCCGCAGGCAAGAAATCGACGTCGGCGTAGGCGGCGAGATAGAGGTTTTCGGTTTCGTCAACGAACGGATACATATCCACATGAATGTTGGGATAGATGTCCTGCAAGCTTCGACGCGCAATCAGGGCGGCCTGCCAATCGGCCTTCCAGTGCCAGATGTTGACGTCGCCCCCCTGTTGCCCCATGCAATAGAACGGCTGGCCGTCGATCAAGGGAAATTGCAGCGCAACGGCGTCGCGAAAGTCCTCGACGCGCACCGTGGCGTCGTTGCGCGTAGCGTCCGCCCACTCCAGCAGAAAAGCGATCTCCTCGCCGTTGTGAAGGGCGCGCACGGTGATGGCTTTGGCATTCGTCTCCGGAATGATAGGTCTGGCGATCATCTGGGCGCTGAGCGGCACTTCCACGGCGGTCGCCAGGCGCCATAACTCGGAATCGGGCGCTTCGACCGGCAGCGCGCCTTTCACGGCGGCAGCAGTGATCGTCAACCCTTGCGAGCTGACGAGCGGTGCGTTGAGCAGAATCGTCGCCAATGAGGCGAGCAGGATCAGGACGGCAATGACAAAATTCCGCTTGAGCATGGTGCGCTCCTTTCTAGAGGATGGATAGATCAATGCAACAGATCGACCATCGGGCAGGCCGCACAGGAGAAATCTGGATCGAAGGGGGTGTGGTTCGCCTCCTTGCGGTTGCGCGAAGTAAGCTGCACGCCGAGTCGCGCAGCGTCTATGCGTACCCATTCGACCGTAAAGTGGACCAGCGGCAGGTAGGGCGCCTCCTGCGTGTTGAGCGCCAGACTCTGTGCGAAAAGTTCAATCCACACGCCCAGATGGTCGCCCAGAAATTTGGCCTGGGCGTCGATGCACAGATCCACCTGTTCGGCAGCGCCGGTCAGCAGCGCATGCGCCTCCGTGAGCGCCAGCACGTGCATGAACTCTAATTCGACGGCCAGATGATCGGGGCGTTCACGCACGGCCCCCCCGAGGGTGAAGCCGAAGGCGCGGTAAAAACCGGCGATGTCCGCCAGCTCCTGCGCCTGGCGATATTCGTGGGGCAGGCCGTATTCGGTCTCGTAACAGAGCGAGCCCGCCGCGCCAAAGGCGCAAAGATAGGCCGTCTGCAATGCCTCCAGCGGCATAGGCTGCAGAGCAGGCCACGGCGGCGCACTCTCCACGCGGGCGACGGCGGCTGCCGCCAGCGGCAGATCTTCGCTCCAATTCTCGAACGGATAGAGGTAGGCAGCGGAGAGAAAGGCATAGACTTGTGCGCGATAGACGGCCTGTTCGGCGCGCCTCTGCAACGCTCCATCCGCGTCAATCTGCGCCTCAAAAGATTCATTTTTGTCCATGTGCATCCTTGTCCATGTGCATCGGTGTTCCTTCACCCCAAAACCCATTTCCGCACAAACCCACCGCCAGCCTTTAGATCGAATTCAGCCG
>JANWYX010000331.1 GCA_025055055.1 Caldilinea sp.
CTTCCACCGGCGTCGCGGGAGGCGCCGGTGGCACAAGGAGGCGTCCCTACGATAGCACACTGGATAGAGGTCTTCCCTCCGTACTCCTGCTGATTTCAATCAGAACCTCTTCTGATCCCACCGCGCCGAGGAACGGTTATACTTCCTGCACGAAGCGGGCGAAGCGCTCGCGCAGGAAGCGGTAGTCGAGCGGTTCGTCGTCGGGCAGGCCCCAGGCGACGCGACATTCGGCCAGGATGGCGGTCTTGTGCGTGTTGACCGTGCTCAGCGAGATGGAGAGGGCACCCGCTACTTCGTCGGGTCGTTTGCCTTCCGCAAAGGCGCGCAGGACGTCGCGCTGGCGAGGGCTGAGCCGCTCCCATACGCGGCGGCAGGCCGGATCCTCCATGGCGGTGAAGAGGCGCAACTGCTCCTGCGCCGCCAGCATGGAGGTCTGCGCCAGCGTGCGCAAGGCCGGGAAATAAGCCCCCCACGGAGCAAGCGGCGTCGGGATCAGCTGCACGCCGTCGGCGGGCGTCACATGCATGACCGCACCGTCCTTGACGCGGCGCAGCGTCTCTTCCGGCGTGTGCATGTGCCAGACGCGATCCTGATGGTCGCACAGCAGCGCAGCCGCAGACATGGCCAGCAACGCCATCATGCGGCGGCCGCCGCTCAGGCAGAGATGCAGTCGTCTGCCTTCGTTTTTGAGCTCGGCGATGAGATTGCGGATGCTCTGCCAGGTCGCCTCGGCGTCGGCTGCGGTGCGAATATCGGTCAAAACCCGGCCGTTGACCTGAATCGGCGCACGGCGCAGCCGACAACGCCGACCGGCATAGCGATCGTCGAGGAATTCCTGCTGCAGGCAGTGGAGCGCCCGGCGGGTGCGTGGATTTTCCAGCGAGAGATGCACGAGATAGACTTCCATAATCTGTTCGCCCTGGGCAAGCAGGGTGTCGAGGGCGAAGGTCACCACCTGTGGCTGACCACCCAATGTGGCAATCAAGGTGGCGGCGCTAGGACCACTATAGCTGTTTCCATTCATCGGGGACATCCATTAATTGATGCAACCGTTTAATATAATCGTAAACGACACGGAGATTCCTTCTATGAACTCTTTCCCTGCGCTCGTGATCGGCGGCCCGCCGCACAGCGGTAAGTCGGTGCTCACCTATTTGCTCACACAGCAACTGCGCAACCGGCGAGTCGAACACTATGTGCTGCGCGCCTGTCCCGACGGCGAGGGGGACTGGAGCCAAGAAGCGCCGCCGGAGACGGTGCGCCTGTTGCGCCAAAAGGGACGGTTCAGCGCCGATTTTGTCGATCTCGTCTGCCGCGACTTGGGGCAACGCCACCTCCCCCTGCTGGTCGACGTCGGCGGCAAGCCGACGCCGGAACAAGAGCGCATCTTCGACCGATGCACGCATGCCGTGTTGATCTCCTCCACGCCGGACACCCTGGATGTATGGCGTCGACTCGCCGAGCGCCATGGCCTGGTCGTCATCGCCGAGCTGCATTCCGTGCTGGACGGCGACGATTGCATCGAAGCGGAGACGCCGGTCTTGCGCGGGCGCATCGGCAAATTAGAGCGGCGCACCGGCGTCGGTGGGCCGATGCTGGAGGCGCTGGCGAAACGAGTGCAGCAGATTTTCTCCTACACCGACCGGGAGTTAAAAACCCTACATTTTTCTCACGCGCCGACCGAGCTGATCGTGGACATCGCACAACTGGGCGACTGCGTCGGCCTGCCCGCAGAAGAGCGACGTTGGCGCCCGGAACATCTTCCCGCCGCCCTGAACTGCACGCCCCAAGATGCGATCTCGATCTACGGTCGCGGGCCCAACTGGCTGTACACAGCCCTGGCGCTGCATGCGGCGCCGCATCCCGTCTATCTCTTCGATCCACGCCTGGGTTGGACGGCGCCGGCCGCGCTCACCTGCTCCACATCGGCTGTCCCCGCTGTCTTTGGGTGGAAACTCACCGTTCAGGCCGATTACACCTGGATCGAAATTCTGCCTGGAGCGCCCTATCTCGATTATGAGGAAGCGAGCGGCGCAACGCTGCCGCTGCTGGAGGCCGGGCGCGGCGTCGTGCTGAGCGGGAAGGTTCCGCACTGGCTGCTGCTCGGCGCAGCGCTCGCCTATCGCCATCATCCCTGGCTGGCCGTCGTACAGGCGCAGCAAAAGCACCGTGGGGTTGTCGTCATGGGAAGCAAGCCGTTGCGTTGTCCGGGCGCATGGGTGGAAATCACCGCCACCGGTTAAGAACTGGCGGCATCCCGCCCCACAAAAAACGTCTGCCGCGTCGGTCACCGCCCCTCGACGTGACATCCTGCTTCCGTAGGTCACGCCGGAGACGTGACAGCCTACCCCCAAAACACCCGCATGAAACCTTCTCGGAACTCGTTACAGTGGCGAACCGTGAGGCGTGCGAGAGTCACGCTCGATCGTTCTGCAGCGCAGAAAGGATTGCTCGAAGTGAAGTATAGTGCAAAAAACGGAGTGCAGCAAAACAAATCGTAATGCGCTTTGTGCCCCGGTGCAACATCCGATGTCGTCGCAGGAGGGAAAAAGCGCTTGCCGGCATGGAGGTTGCAGAGACGGGGCTACCGGTCAACCTTCCAGGAAGCCGGGAGCTTCCTGGAAGGCGACGTTGACTGTCAAAATTGATGCTTAAAGTTGGTTCTCAAAGACGTCACGCAGCCACCGGAGCCTGCACCGGCGCCTCTCCATAGAGTCGCTGCTCCAGCTCCAAAACATCCGCCGTCGTGCGTAGGATGGCGTCCGGGATCAGGCTCATGGAGTCGATGCCCTGCTCGACCAGGAACGCTGCGAACTCCGGATAGTCGGAAGGCGCCTGGCCACAGATGCCGACCTTGCGGCCGTATTTGTGCGCCGTCTGGATTAGTTGCGCGCAGGAGCGCAACACCGCATCGTTGCGCTCATCGAAGAGAGAGGCAATCTGCGCAGAGTCGCGATCGACGCCAAGCGTCAGCTGCGTCAGGTCGTTGGAGCCGATCGAGAAGCCGTCGAAGAACTCGCTGAACTGGTCGGCCAGGATGATGTTGGAGGGAATCTCCGCCATCACGTAGACCTGTAGGCCGTTCTCACCACGCTTCAACCCTTCCTCCGCCATCACTTCCAACACCTGACGCCCTTCGGCAGGCGTACGGCAGAAGGGCACCATCACCAACAGGTTGGTCAGCCCAAAGACCTCGCGCACACGCTTGATCGCCTTGACTTCAAGCACAAAGCCCTCGCGATAGTCAGGATGATAGTAGCGACTGGCCCCGCGCCAGCCGATCATCGGGTTTTCTTCTTTCGGCTCGAAGAGATGGCCGCCGATCAGGTGCGCATATTCGTTGGTCTTGAAGTCGGAGAGGCGCAGGATGACCGGCTTGGGATAGAAAGCCGCAGCCAGGATGCCGATGCCCTGCGCCAACTTGTCGACGAAGAACTCCGTCTTGTCGCCGTAGCCCACGGTCAGATCATCGACTTTCGCGCGCACCTCTGCGGGCAGGCTGTCGTAGCGGGTGAGCGCCAGCGGATGCACCTGCACCCAGTTGGCGAAGATGAACTCCATGCGCGCTAACCCGACGCCGTCGTTGGGGATGGCCGACTGCTTGAAGGCCTGTTCCGGGCTGCCGATGTTCATCATGATCTGCGTGCGCGGCCGCGGCAGCTGGCTGACGTCCACTGTGTGCACCTCGAAGGGCAGCTCGCCGGCGTAGACGCGACCGATCTCGCCCTCAGCGCAGCACGCTGTCACCGGCTGACCGGTCTGCAGCACGCGCGTGGCGTCGCCGCAGCCGACGATGGCGGGGATGCCCAGCTCACGCGAGACGATGGCAGCGTGGCTGGTGCGGCCTCCACGGTTGGTGATGATCGCCGCCGCCGTCTTCATGATCGGCTCCCAGTCCGGGTCGGTGACGTCGGTCACCAGGATTTCGCCGGGACGGAATTCCCGGATTTGGCTGACGCTGGGGATGACGTGCACCTTGCCGACGGCGATCTTGTCGCCCACGGCCAACCCTTTCACCAGCACTTCGCCCTTCTCCTTGAGCCGGTAGGTCTCGATCTGGGTGACCACGCGCTGGCTGTGGACCGTCTCCGGCCGCGCCTGCACGATGAACAGCTCGCCCGTGCGTCCGTCCTTCGCCCATTCGATGTCCATGGGCATGTCGACCCCGCGTTTGGTCGTGTAATGCTCCTCGATCGCCATCGCCCACTCGGCCAGCTTGAGCACTTCATCGTCGCTGAGCGAGAAGCGCGCACGCTCTTCGGGCGAAACCAGCACATTCTTGACCAATTTGTTGCCCGCCTCGTCATAGATCATGCGCTGCTCTTTGGCGCCCAGCCGCTTCCAGATCAAAGGGCGATACCCCTGGCGCAGCGTCGGCTTGAAGACGTAGAACTCATCGGGCGAGACGCGGCCCTGCACGACGTTTTCGCCGAGGCCATAGGCAGAGGTCACGAAGACCACGTCACGGAAGCCGCTCTCCGTGTCGAGCGTGAAGATGACGCCGCTGGAGGCGAGGTCGGAGCGCACCATCTTCTGCACGCCGACCGACAGCCCGACCTGCGTGTGGTCGAAACCCATGTCCTGGCGATAGCTGGTGGCGCGCGGGGTGAAGAGGCTGGCGAAGCACTTGGTGACCGACTCCAACAGCATCGCCTCGCCGTGCACGTTGAGGTAAGTCTCCTGCTGGCCGGCGAAGCTGGCGGTGGGCAGGTCTTCGGCGGTGGCGGAGGAGCGCACGGCTACGTCGGCGCTGCGCATGCCGTAGCGTCGACTCAGTTCGTGGTAGGCCTCGATGATCTCTTTCTCCATATCGGGAGGAAACTCGCCGCGCAGGATCATGCGGCGGATCTGACCGGTGCGCCGCATCAGGTCGCCGACATCTTTGGCGTCGAGGTCGCGCAAAATTTCACGGATGCGCCCGTCCAGCTCGTTATAGCGAAGAAAGGCTCGATAGGCTTCGGCTGTGATGGCGAAACCATCCGGCACCCGGATGCCGCGCGGGGACAGCTCGCGGATCATCTCGCCCAGGCTGGCGTTCTTGCCGCCGACGCTGGGCACGTCGTCGATCGTCAGTTCAGAAAACCATTTGATCCAGGACATCTTTCCACCTCCTTGTAGAAATGAAGCTGGAGCGACTTCAGCGTCATCTTTCACTATAGCACATGTGGTGGATCGCTTCATCCGCAAGGTGGCCCATTCGTGATGCTGGTCAGATGGGGAGGAATTCAGATGATCGTTTGCTCCGGAATGTCGCAAGCTCGCTCAGTGTCGTGATAAAATGGAGAAAATTCCCATATTTTGTTTTCGTCCGCCGGTCCGCATACCAAAAGATTCCGCTCAACCATCGAAGGAGTAGCGACCAATGAGCAAAGACACCTTTACGATCATTGATAATCGCACCGGGAAATCCTATGAAATTCCCGTCGAGTATTCCACCATTCGTGCCAGAGACTTGCGCCAGATCAAGGTGCATCCCGATGAGTTCGGCACGATGAGCTACGATCCGGGCTTCGACAACACCGCCTCGTGCAAGAGCCGCATCACTTTTATCGACGGCGAAAAGGGCATCCTGCGCTATCGCGGCTATCCGATCGAGCAGCTGGCCGAAAAGAGCACCTTTTTAGAGGTCGCCTATCTGCTCATCTTCGGCGAGCTGCCGACCAAACAACAGTTGGCCGAGTGGGAATACAAGATCATGCATCACACCTTCCTGCATGAGAACATGACGGAGCTCTTCCATGCCTTCCGCTACGACGCCCATCCCATGGGCATGATGATCAGCGCCCTGGCCTTCATGTCGACGTTGCATAAGGAAGCCAGCCGCATCGAGGACCCAGACGTGCGGTTGAAACAGATCTATCGCATTCTCGGCAAGCTCCCCACCGTGGCCGCTTTCTGTTACCGCCATCGCATCGGTCGGCCTTTCAACTATCCGAATGCCGACATGGGCTACACCGAGAATTTTCTCTACATGCTCGATTACATGCATCAGACCAAATACGAGGTCAACCCGGTGCTGGCCAAGGCGCTCGACGTGCTCTTCATCCTGCACGCCGACCACGAACAGAATGCCTCGACCTCGGTGATGCGTTCGATCGGCTCTGCTTACGCCGACCCGTACAGCGCTATGGCGGGCGCAGCAGCGGCGCTCTTCGGGCCGCGACACGGCGGCGCCAATGAGGCGGTCGTCAAGATGTTGACCGAAATCGGCGACGTGAAAAATGTGCCGGCGTATATCGAACGCGTGAAAAAAGGAGAATTCCGCCTGATGGGCTTCGGGCATCGCGTGTACAAAAACTATGACCCGCGCGCCAAGATCATCAAACGCATCGCCTACGAGGTCTTCGAAGTCACGGGCATGAATCCGCTGATCGACATTGCGGTGGAGCTGGAGCGGGTGGCGCTAGAAGATGAATACTTCATCTCGCGCAAGCTCTATCCCAACGTCGACTTCTACAGCGGCATCATCTACCAGGCGATGCGCTTCCCGCCGGACATGTTCACGGTGCTTTTCACGCTGGGCCGAGCACCGGGCTGGCTGGCGCAATGGGTGGAGTTGGTCACCGATCCGGAGCAGAAGATCGCGCGCCCGCGCCAGATCTATCTGGGATATGACTATCGCGACTACGTGCCGATCGAGCAGCGCGGATGAAAACCGGCAGAACGATCCGCGGAGAAGGCTGCCCACTTTCGTGAGCGTCACCGGTGACGGAGTCATCCTAAAAGGGTGACTCCGTCACCGGGCGTTTTAGCGTCTGTAAGCGCCTGCAAGCTTGCCCTCAGAGGCATCCTCTCCTGTAGGCTCCGCCGTCAAGATCGCCACCTGATAGGGCGGCAGCTCCAGAACGCCCGATTCCAGCATCTCTCCGGTGAGCAAATTCTGCATTCGGCCTTTCAGATTCACCGGCTGTCTCTCCCGTGTATGATTGAGCACGAAGTGAATCGGACGGTCGCCGCGCCAGCGCGTACTCCATTCCACGCCCGGAGGCGTGCTGATTTCGCTCCGGAGGTTCGCCAGGTCGAGCAGCCATTCGACCAGGGCGGCGTACAGCTGGCCGTCGCCGAACGTTCCGACGTACACCGCCCGGCCTGCGCCATAGCGATTCTCTGTAATTGCGGGCTTGCCTGCGTAATAATCCTGCGTGTAGAGGGCAACGGGCTGGGCGCTGATCGGGCGCAGCACATCGCACCAGATGCAGGCGTAGGGCGATGGCCCATTGTGAAAATCACGTTCCACAAAAGCCAGCGGTTGGCTGACACCCTCCGGCAACGAGTCGTATTCTTCCACCTCGACGCCACACACACCCGCCAGCAGACCCGGCAACGGCATGTTGACGACCGTGTTGGTTGCGTCCTTAACGCCGGTGCGGGGAGTCGTCATTAAAACGCCGCCGTTCCGGACAAACGCCTCGATGCGGCGGGCCGTCTCCTCCGTCAGCACATAGAGCGCAGGCGCAATCAGCAGCTTGTAGCGGCTGAAGTCGTCACGGCCCGAGACGACATCAACCGCCAGATTGCGTCTGTGAAAAGCCTGATAGATGTCATGGAGATGGCTCGTGTACTGAAAAGCCGGATTGTTGGCCTGAATCTGAAACGCAAAGCGGCTGTCGTAATCAAGGAGGATGGCGACGTCTGCGCGCACTTGGCTGCCTGCGAACTCGGCGCCGACGCGGGCGATCTCGGCGCCCATCTGTTTGATCTCGGCGTAGCGCCGGCCCGCACGGCCATCGTGTTCGAGCAGGCCATGCCAGTATTGTTCCGTGCCGAAGCGAGCGGTGCGCCAACGGAAAAAGATGATGGCATCGGCTCCGTGTGCGATCGATTGGTAGGCCCACAGGCGCAGCTCACCCGGTCGCGGCGCCACGCTGACGATCTGCCAGCCGCCGGCGCCCGCCTGCTGCTCCATGACCCAGAAATTTTTGTGTTTCAACCCACGCATGGCTGCATGGGAGAGCGCCGCCTCGCTCGGGAGCACCTCAGGTTGGAACGTCCACTGCATGCGTCGATAGTTGTCCCAACTGACGAAGTCGAGATCGGCGGCAAGGTCAAAGTAGTTGAGACGATCATAGCCCGCCCCGATCAGGTTGTGGGTGATGATGTGTTCGGGGCAGAGACGGCGCAAGACGGCGACCTGCTCGCGCTGAAAAGCCACATATTGATCGGACACAAAGCGATAATAGTCGAGCGCAAGCCCCGGGTTGTGCGAGCCGTCGCCGAACGGCGCCGCCGTTTCCAGCGGGACAGGGATTTGAGACCACTCCGTGTACACCTGACTCCAGAACACCGTCCCCCACGCTTGATTGAGCGCGTCCAGGCTCTGATATTTGTGCTGCAACCAGACGTGAAACGCCGCCCGACAGTGCGCGCAGTAGCAGCGATCGCCGAACTCGTTGTCGATCTGCCAACCGATCACCGCCGGATGGTGAGCGTAGTGCTCCGCCATCGCCTGCGTGATGATCCGACCTCGTTCGCGATAGCCGGCATGGGTGGGGCAATAGTTGCGACGGTTGCCATAGGCGACGCGCAAGCCCGACGGCAGCACGCGATGCGCGTCCGGGTGCATCGCCATCACCCAGGGAGGAGGCGACGCCGTGGGCGTACCCAAAACAACCTGGATGCCGCGCTCCTGCAAGATGGCAATGGCCCGATCGAGCCAATCGAAGTCAAAGCGCCCTGGAGCCGGCTCCAGCCGGCTCCAGGCGAATTCGGCCAGGCGCACCGTATTGAAGCCCGCCTCCTGCATCAGGCGGGCGTCGGTCGCCCACCGCTCTTCCGGCCAGTGCTCCGGATAGTAATCCACACCGAATCGAAACATGTTTATTCTCCGCAAAGTTGTTAAACTGCGTCGCAGGCGCGCAAAGGGAAAGATGAACACGCTATTTGCTACGCAACAGTTCCGCAGAATCGTATTGGAATTAACCTTTCAGGGCGCCTAGCGTCAGACCGGCCATGAAGCGCCGCGTGGCGGCGAGGAAGACGATCAACATCGGCAAGGTCGCCATGGCCGTGCCTAGCATCTGCACGCCTGCATCAAAACCGCGCCGCGGATCTTGTCTCAACAAGGCAAGCGACACCGGCAAGGTGTACATCGACTTATCCTGCATCACCAGCAGCGGGCCTAGGAAGGCGTTCCAGTTGTTGATAAAGATCATGATGCCCAGGGCGGCAAAGGCGGGCATCAATAAAGGCGCCACAATGCGGAAAAAGATAAGAAATTCGTGGCAGCCGTCGATGCGGGCGGCGTCGAGCAGCTCTGAAGGAATCGACTCTTGAACATATTGGCGCATCCAGAAGATGCCAAAGGCGCTGGCGGCCCCTGGGATAATCAGCGCCTCATAGCGATTGATCCAATGCAGCCATTTGCTGATCAGGATAAACCAGGGCACAATGCCGGCGATCCAGGGTACCATCATGGTGGCGAGCAACAAGGCAAACAGCCAGGTGCGCCCTGGAAAACGATACATGGCGAAGGCATAGCCGCCCATCGAGCAGAAGAGCAGCGCCAATGTTGTGTGGGTGATTCCCACGAAAACACTGTTGGCGAAATTGCGCCAAAAGGGAATGATGGACAGCATTGTTTGATAATTCGTCAGCAAGCTGTCGCCCGGGGTGAATTGCGGCGGCCAACTGAAAATCTGATTTGTGCTCTGTGTGGCCAGAATGAACATCCAGTAGAAAGGAAAGGCGGAGAGGAACGCGCCCACCATGAGGATGCCGTTGAAAACGATCTCGCGCGTAAGCTGCCGCCAGCGCTTTGCGCGCGACTTCCTTCTCGCATTCCTGCGGGCAGTCTCGATCAATCGCGTGGTTTCGGAAGGGGTCATCGCTCGCTCAAACCTCCGTACGGCTACGCCCAAAGAACCGAATATTTAACACAGAGACAAAGACGATCACCGCCGACACCACATAGGCCATGGCCGAAGCATAGCCCAGATGGGCGAAGCGGAAGCCTCGATCGTAGAGATACATGGCGATCGTAAGTCCGGCGTTGTTGGTGCCGCCTGTCGTCCCGACCAACAGATAGGGTTCGTCGAAGATCGTCATGGCGCCCACCGTCGAGAGCACGAGCGTGAACAGAATGATCGGCTGCATCAACGGCAGGGTGATCTTGAAGAAGATCTGGCGCAGATTGGCGCCATCGATGGCCGCCACCTCGTACAGCTCTGGATTGATACCTTGTAAGCCCGCCAGATAGATGATCATGTTCCAACCCAGCCAGCGCCAGATGAAGAGAATGATGATGGCCGGTTTGATCCATTCGCCGTTGCCACCCCACCAGTCGATGGGCGGAAAGCCCAGTGTCACCAGAACCCAGTTGATCAGCCCGAAGCGCACGCCGTAGAGCGTGCTGAAAATCAGCGACACGGCGACGGGAGAGGTCACCACAGGCAAGAAATAGGCGCTCCGATAGAAGTGCTTGAAACGCACGGCAGCGGAATTGATGATGAAGGCCAGCACCATGGCGCCACCCAAGATCGGTATATGCGCAATCACCCCGATAAAGATGGTGTTCCACATCGCCAGCCAGAACAGCCGATCCTGGAACAGGCGAATATAATTCTCAAACCCGACCCACTGGGCCGGAGAAATGCCGTTCCACTGTTGAAAGCTCAGGATAAACGAGTAGATGATAGGAAAGGCGCCAAAGATGCCGAACAGAATGAAGAAGGGCGAGATATAGACATACGCCACCCAGTTGCGTTGAATCTCGCGCCAGAGCGATGCCCGGGGTGCAGTTGAAAGGCGTGTGGCGCCGGCTGTGATGAATTGATTCATTTTGCTCTCCTGGGCGTAAGCGGGCGTGGAACGCAATACACGCGTCCACGCCCGGCGAACAAGCTTCTCACCGGCGCAATTTGAGCGCCTCTTCCTTGTCGGGTGCCGTCTGTTTTTCAATCTCAATACAGGCTTCATCCAAAGTCGTCCGGGGATCCAAGCCCTGGTCAAGCGCCTTTGTCACATAAGACATGAAGATCTGTTCCGCCTGGGCGTCCATCGGCGTAGTGATGAACGGCTTGATCTTGTTGACGGCAATGTCCACCCACATTGCGCGCGTCTTTTGACCGCCGAAGAAGGGATCGGGCTCTTGATACATCGGATCGTCGAAGGCGGGAATATAGGCCGGGAAATAGTCCACGGCGGCGAACATCTTGTTCTGAGAATCGGCGCGGGCCAGAGCGAATTCGATAAACTTCCAGGCCGTCTCCTTTTTCGTGCTTTGCTCGGGTATTGCCAGGAAGGAGCCGCCCCAGTTCTGACCGGGGTCTTCCGGCACCTCGAAAATGCCCCAATTGCCTTCCCACTCGACTCCCTCCGGCTTGAGCCAGCCCTTCAAGAAGCCGCCAAACCAGGCGCCGCCATACTGCATGGCGATCGAGCCGTTGCCCAGCAAGGTCTGCCACTCCGGCGACCAGTTCGCCACCTTCGCATCCACGCCTGCGTTGCGCGCTTCCTGCGCATAGGTCAGAAGGCGCACGGCGAGCTCATTGTTGACGGCGCAATTCCAGTCGGCGTCGAAAAGGTTACGGTGGGCGAAATTGGTGTAGACAATGTCGCTGGCGTTGCCGATCGCCCAGCGCTGCTTTGCCGGGTCGGTCAGCTTCTTGGCGACCTCGATGAAATCGGGCCATGTCTGAGTCATTTGTGCAACGCTCTCCGGATCGGAGGGCAAACCTGCCTGCTCGAACAAATCGCGGCGATAGAAAAAGGTTGCCGGCCCAATGTCCCATGGGAAGGCCACAAGGCGCCCATCCGGCGCTGTAGCCTGCGCCCATTTATAGGCAACCATCTCATCTTTGTATTGTCCTGCATTGAAAGGTTCTTCGAGGAGATCGGTCAACCCTCCTTTTGCAACGAAGCGATCGATGTGGTTGATCTCAATCATCGTGACATCGGGGGCGCCGGCTCCCGCCGCCAGCGAGGCAAGCAATTTGTTGTGCACATCATCGAAGGGCATCATCTGAATGTCGAGCTTGATGTCGGGGTAAGCAGCCTCAAAATCCGAGCGGAATGCTTCAAACGCAACGTCGGCCGCTGGCCAACCCCAGATTGTGATGGTCGTGGCCTCCGCCTCGGCCGGCCCTGCGGCGCCGTCTCCGCCCCCGGGAGCGGGTGCACAAGCCGACAATAGTACACCGAACAAGGCGGTAAGCATCGCCAGGTTCAATACTTTTCTGAGCGGACGAATACGGTGCATCATCTTCCTTTGCTCCTTATAGGTGTAGGTGCCTTGTGGATGGATGAAAGGGCGTCAACAACAAGAAAACAAGTTAACAAGAAAACGTACTTCGCGCGCAACCAAAAATCGAGGTTGAGCCGTTCCAGAATTCCGCCAGTGCGCGTTCTGTCTTATGCGACCGCCGGAATATCTATTGACAAAATCGGGAAGAAACAGCAAAATGAACTGTATAAAACGTTTTATACGAGCCAACTATATCATAAAAACGTTTTAGATGTCAATAGGGTTATTTTGATTGCAATTTCTCATTTTATACAGCTCAAACATTGTTCGCCCTGAGATGCGTGTATGTCAGCCAAACCGCCGACAATCCATGATGTCGCCAGACGAGCGCAAGTCTCGGTCAGCACTGTGTCGAACGTATTGACCGGGAAACGGCCCGTCGCAGAGGCGACGCGACGGCGCGTGCTGGAGATCGTCCAGGAAATGGGCTTTCGTCCGAATCGACTTGCGCAAGGCCTCGTCAGCCGCAGCAGTCAAACGATCGGGGTTGTGGCCTCCGGGCTGGAATATTTTGGACCATCGAGGGTGTTGGTCGGAATTGAGCAGGAAGCCAGCGAACGAGGTTACACGCTGATCCTCAACCTGATTCACGAGCCTGCGACCGTCGACGCGGAAGCCGTCCTCGCCCATCTGATAACGCATCAGGTGGATGGAATTATTTGGGCGTCCCCGCATATTGGGAAACATCTCGAGCAAAGGCAGGAAGCGCTCTCGCGCGTCCCTGCGCCGGTTGTGCTGATCAATCATCCGAACGCATCAGGCTTGATCGTCATCGATATCGACAATCAGCGAGGAGGATATGAGGCGACCCGGCATCTGCTCGCCAATGGGTTTCAAAATATCGGCCTGATCGCCGGGCCGCCGGACTGGCATGCCTCTCAAATGCGCAGGCAAGGGTGGGAGCTTGCGCTCCGAGAGGCGGGAAAAGAGCCTGAGCTGCGACAAATCGCCTACGGCGACTGGAGCCCGCAAAGTGGGGAGCGCGCCTTTTATCAACTCAGGGCGGCGTTTCCAGAGTTGGACGCGGTGTTTGCAGCGAATGACCAGATGGCGATCGGCGCCCTTTGCGCCGCCACCGATCTCAATTTGCACATTCCAGAGGATATCGGAATCGTGGGCTACGACGATATTCCTGAAGCCGCTTTCATCAGACCGCGCTTGTCCACCGTTCGCCAACCTTTGCTCGAACTTGGACGGCTGGCTGTGCAGAAACTGGATGCGTTAATCGTCGACGCTCCTCAGCCGAGTTCGGTCAACGCGTCAAGCAATTTGCTGCAACCCCTCCTGATCGTGCGCGAGAGCAGCCGACCACGCCGGTCTCCAGAATGACGACCCTATCGTGACCCTGCTTTGTGAGCACAATTGTACAGCTGTGTTATGATTAGCGTGATTATTACATTACAATATTGGTTCGTTCGAAAAACGTAAGATGAAAGGCGGACGTAAGATGGAAGCAGCCACCATTTCCTCAAAATTCCAGATTGTGATCCCCGCCGCTATTCGAAAAAAATATGCAGTGAAGCCAGGTTACAAGGCCGTTTTTATCCCTTTGGAAAAATCTCTACGCGTAATTTTCGTCCCGCCCATCCAGGAAGCACGCGGGCTGTTCCCCGGCCTGGACACCGATCCCCAACGAGATGAAGAGGATGAGCTGACATGAACGTAGTGGATTCTAGTGGTTGGTTAGAATACTTCGCCAACGGACCCAATGCAGACTTTTTTGCCCCGGCGCTCGAAGATGAAGACGAATTGCTGGTGCCGGTTATTTGCCTGTATGAAGTGTTCAAGCGTCTTTGGCAACAACGTGGCAGGGAGGACGCTTTGTTGGGAGTTAGCCACCTCTATCGAGGAGAGGTCGTGCCGATTCACGATGAAATTGCCTTGCTGGGCGCCCAACTTTCTCTTGAACATAACCTATCGCTGGCCGACAGTCTGATTTATGCTATAGCGCACACGTATAACGCCATCCTCTGGACACAAGATGCACATTTTGTGGGTCTGGGAAATGTGCAATATATCGCAAGACGCTGAACTCCGCTCTTTTTGAAACTCCCCTTCTCGCAGACGCAACGGATTCAACCCTACGAATAAAATTGCTCCTGAGTTTCTCGCAACGGAGGTTCAATAATTTGACAATGGCGCTCAATCGTTCTAGACTAAGCCCAACCCCTCCCCCTATGGGGGAGGGAAATGCGAACATGGAGTCTACAGAGAATGATCGATCCGGAACGCAAACGAGAACTGATCAACCGCCTCCGCAGCATTGAGGGGCACGTGCGCGGCATCGAGCGCATGGTTGAAGACGACGCTTACTGCATGGACATTCTCCGGCAGATCAAGGCCGTGCAGCAGGCGCTCGAGCGGGTCAGCGCACTCACGCTGGAAAATCATCTCAACACCTGCGTCACCACCGCCATCCGCAGCCAAGATGAGACGGAGAAAGCGCGCGTGGTGGCGGAGATCATGGACGTCTTCAAGGCGACGGGCAAGTTGTGAAGTCAATCCTTTTTTATATAAGCAAAGGAGTTTCAACATGACCACCAAAACCTATCATGTCCCCAATATTTCATGCGGCCATTGCGTCGGCACGATCGAGCGCGAGCTTAAATCCGTTGAGGGGCTGAAGAGCGTCAAGGCTGAGCTGGAGACCAGGTCGGTGACGGTCGAGGTCGACGCGGAGGAAGTGTTGGCGGAAGTCGAAAAACTGTTGGAGGAGATCGGCTATCCGGCAGCGTAATCCACGGCGAGCGCAGAGAAAAGCGAGCACGGAGAAAATAGCGAACAGGGAGAACGATGACAACGGTCGCTGCGGCGCCGTCTAAAAGCGGACGCACCAAAGAACTTATTATTCCGATCACCGGCATGCACTGCGCCAACTGCGCCAACACCGTAGGGCGCAGCCTGAAGCGCCTGCCCGGCGTCGAGGCGGTGAACGTCTCCTACGCCAATGAGCGCGCCGTCCTTACCTATGACCCCAAGCAGGTGACGCCCGAGCAGGTGATCGAAACAATTCAGAGCATCGGCTACGGCGCGGCGCTGGCCGAGGTCGACCTGCCGGTGGCAGGCATGACCTGTGCCAACTGCGCCAATACGATCACGCGCGTCCTCAAACGCCTCGACGGCGTGCTCGACGTCAACACCAGCTATGCCGGCGAGCGCACGCATGTCGTCTATCTCCCCTCGATGGTTGATTTGAGCGACATCAAGCGCGCCATACGCGACGCCGGCTACAAGGTCATCGAGGTCGAGGGCGGCGAACAAGAGCAGGTGGATGCCGAGCAGGCGGCGCGCAATGCCGAGATTGCGGACAAGCGGCGCAAGGTGATCGTCGGTGCTGCGCTCAGCGCGCCTATTATGGTGTTGAGCATGGCGGAGATGGTCGGGCTGCCGCTCGACTTTCCGGGACGGTTGTGGATCGTGGCTGCGCTGACCACGGTGGTGCAGGCCTATCTCGGCAAAGATTATTATGTCAGCGCGTGGAAGGCGCTGCAAAACCGCACCGCCAACATGGACACGCTGGTGGCGATGGGGTCGAGCGTGGCCTACTTCTACAGCCTGGCGATCCTGGCGCTCGGGCTGGACCCCATGCACTACCACGTCTATTTTGAATCCGCCGCAATGATTCTCACGTTGATCACGCTGGGCAAATATCTGGAGGCGCGCGCCAAAGGCCAGGCGGGCGACGCCATTCGCAAGCTGCTCGGCCTGCGCGCCCGGACGGCGCGCATCGTGCGCAGCGTCGACGGCGAAGAAGTCGAGGTTCCGGTCGATGAAGTGCTCGTCGGCGACATTGTTGTGGTGCGCCCCGGCGAGAAGATCCCCGTCGACGGCGTGGTGATTGCCGGCCAGAGCACGGTCGATGAGTCGATGCTGACCGGCGAGAGCCTTCCTGTCACCAAGACGGTCGGCGACATGGTGATCGGCGGCTCGATCAACAAGACAGGCAGCTTCCGCTTTCGCGCTACAGCGGTCGGTAAGCAGACGGCGCTGGCCCAGATCGTCAAGCTGGTGCAGGAGGCTCAGGCCAGCCGCGCGCCGATCCAGGACCTCGCCGATAAGGTCTCGTCGGTCTTTGTCCCTGCCGTGATTGCGCTGGCGCTGGCGGTGGGCGCCTACTGGTATTTTTGGGGTGCCGCAGCGTACTACCATCATGAGAACCCGCTGGGCGTTGCGTTGATCTTCATGGCCACCGTGCTCCTTATTTCTTGCCCATGCGCGTTGGGCCTGGCCACGCCCACGGCGATCATGGCAGGCGCCGGCGTCGGGGCGCAGCACGGCATCCTCATCAAGAACGCCGAAGCGCTGCAGAAGGCCGGCTCGGTCGACACCGTAATCCTCGACAAGACCGGCACCCTCACGCGCGGCAAACCGACGGTGACCGATGTGGTGGAAATTCAAGGCGAACGATTCAAAAAAGAAGCATTGCTCGACCTCTCAAGGGAAGTCCCTCAGGGCGGCGCCAACGACGGCGATCTCACCGCCGCCCAGTTTCCTGCACTCCCCCTCTCCCGCTCTCACCCTCTTCCGCTCCTCCACTACGCCGCCTCCGCCGAGCGCGCCAGCGAACATCCGCTTGCCGAAGCAATCGTCGAATATGCCAGGGCGCACGGCGTTTCCCTCAGCGAGGTGGAGTCGTTCAACTCGATCACAGGGCGTGGGATCGAAGCGAAAGTGGATGGACGTTCGGTGCTGTTGGGCAGCCCCGCACTGATGCTGGAGCGCGGGGTCGACCTCGAGCCGGTGCAGGCCGAGATCGCTCGCCTGCAAGATGAAGGCAAAACGGTGATGGCGGTGGCCGTGGACGGCGAGCTGCTCGGTTTGCTGGCCGTGGCCGATACCCTCAAAGAGACGAGCGCCGAGGCGATCCGTCAGATGCATGCGCTGCGTCTGCGCGTGGTGATGCTGACCGGAGACAACCGACGCACCGCGCGCGCCATCGCCCGCCAAGTGGGGTTGGACCCAGAACGCGAGGTTAAAGCAGAGGTGTTGCCCGGCGCAAAAGCGGAGGTCGTGCGAGCGGAGCAAGCGGCCGGCCACGTGGTGGCGATGGTCGGCGACGGCGTCAACGACGCGCCGGCGCTGGCGCAGGCGGACGTCGGCATGGCGATCGGAACGGGGACCGACGTCGCCATCGAGACGGCCGACATTATCTTGATGCGCGGCGATCTGCGCAGCGTCCCCCAGGCCATTCATCTCAGCCGGCGCACGTTGCGCACCATCAAGCAAAACCTCTTCTGGGCTTTCGCCTACAACGTCGCCGCCATTCCGGTGGCGGCGGGCGTGCTCGTGCCCTTTTTCGGGCCGCACTACCAGTTGAACCCGATGATCGCCGCTGCAGCGATGGCTTTCAGCAGCGTCTTCGTTGTCAGCAACAGCCTGCGGCTGCGGCGCATCCGGCTTTGAGGATTTTTGGGTTCACGAGAAGCACGCTTCGCAATCTCCAGAAAGGCGTAAGGAGTCTATAGGAGTTAAGTTAGATTTTACTCTTTAATAACCGGATAAAGATGTCTGAGCTTGATGGAAGCC
>JANWYX010000355.1 GCA_025055055.1 Caldilinea sp.
AGCAAAGATGAGAGCTTCAACAGGCGCTCAGGGCGCAGTGGCCGGCGACGCGTTCGCAACGATGCAAACGGCGACGTTGCAAACGCAAGGAGCCCCCACCGGCTTTCAGATGACGCCGCCCGCTCTCCCGCCCGAGGTGACGCAGGTTTATCTTCCTTGCAAACTTGAGGAGCGCGACGCCATCCGTATCGCAGAGCAGCGCGCCGGAGGACGCATCGAGGTAAAAGGCGTGCAGCTTCTCTACGAAGCGGGCATCCTCGGCGCTGCGACGGTGCGTTTTGTCGACCAGAAGCGCAACATCGACATCCAGACGGAAATGACGTTGTTGGTGCAGGGCGGCCGTCAATTGACCGGCCTGGATTGGGGGCGCGCAGAGGCGCTCCCGATAACGGCGTCCAAGCTATCCACAACCCCTGCATCGGTGGAAGAGCGGCAGGGCCCGTTCTATGCATCGCTGCCCGAAGGCGCCGCCACTCCCAGGGCGCTCGCGAGCGCCTCCCGCGACCTGGCGGACTGGCTATATTACAACGCTCGCTATGATTTCTTCGTGCACCCCGAGTTAGGCCTCACGCGGCGCCCGGACGAAGATGACCGCTCGTTCAATATTCGGCTGCAGCAGGCCGCGCGCGAGCGTCGCGACGCCGAAGTGGATCGGCTGCGCGTTCGCATGGAAAAAGAAATCGAACGCGTCGCCGAGCGACTCGAGCGCGAACAACAGACGTTGGCTACGGAGCAGGCAAGGGCGCAGGCCAAGCAGACCGAGCAATGGGTCAATATCGGCGAAAGCGTGCTGAGTTTCTTTATGGGGCGCAGGTCGATGCGCTCCTTCTCCAGCGCCACCAGCAAATGGAGCCAGACCCAGCAGGCTTCCATGCGCGTCGACCAGCGGAAACAAAATATTGCTCGCCTTGCAGAAGAAAAACAGAAGCTGGAAGAGAAGCTGCAGGCCGAGATCGATGCCATCGTCAGCCGCTGGGAGGATATTCTGGACAACCTCGTCACCGAAACGGTCAAACCGCGACGCACCGACGTCAACGTACGTGCGGTGACGCTGGCCTGGGTGCCGCTCTGGCGCGTGAGCTATGAGGTTGAGGGCCGCGAGGAAGCAACGACGGTTCCTGCCTATGTCGAGCCTGAACGCTGATATGTCTCGCTACATCATCACCACGTTGAAACCGGAATACTTCGAGCAACTGGAGGAGCTGCAGCGCACTTGCTACCCAACGCTTGGGCCGCAGGAGTTGATGCGCGTCGAACATTTCGCCAGCCAGTACGCAATTTTTCCGGAAGGACAGATCGTCGTGCTGGACGGCGACCGCGTGATCGGCCAGGGGTCAGGGTTTTTCACCGATTTTGATTTCGAGCACCCCAATCACACCTTCGCCGGCTTCTGCGACCATTTCTACTTCCGCAATCACAATCCCGCCGGCGCCTATTACTACGGGGCAGACATCAGCGTGCATCCCAACTACCGTGGGCAGGGTCTCGGCAAGGCCATCTATCAGGCGCGCATGGATTTGGTGCGTCGCTGCAACAAACGCGGCATCGTGGCAGGCGGGCTGATCCCCGGTTTTGCGCGCTATAAACACCGCATGACCGTTCAGCAGTACGTCGATGAGGTGGTTGCAGGCAGGCTGACCGATCCAACCCTCACCTTCCAACTAAAGCAGGGATTCGTCGTGCGCGGGTTGATTGAGGGCTATCTGGAGGACAGCGCCTCCGACAACTGGGCGACGCTGATCGTCTGGGAAAACCCCGACTTCATAGAAGCAGGAAATTGATCGCTCGATTGTCCGCCGTTTCCCTCGCGTTGTGCGTCTACGCTACAATGGCGTAGCGTATGCAACGGCTATTCGACAAGACATCTCCGCTTGGTGCGACGATCTGGCTTCGCTTATTTCTGTTTACGCTTCTGTTCGGTGCGTTCACCCTTCGGCTCCAGGAACTGACGCGCCAAGATATCTGGTGGGACGAGGCGCGCAACATCGATGTGGCATTGCGGCCCTTGTTCCAGATCGCCAATGCGCCCGAACTGGACATCCAACCCCCGCTCTATTACTGGCTGCTGCACGGTTGGAGCAACTTTTTCGGCGTCGCCAAAGGCCAGCCGCCGACACAGATTGCGTTCTTCTCCAGGCTATTGAGCACGTTCATTGGGGTCGTCGGTGTTGCGCTGCTGATGGCGTATGGACGTCGCGTGGGCGGGGTGAAAATCGGCGCACCGGCTGCGTTGATCGGCGCCTTGTCGCCCTTCTGGCTGGCCGAAAGTCAGGAGACGCGCATGTATACGCTGGGCTTCGCCTTGCTGACGGCGGCGGCTGCGCTTTTTTTGGATCAGCTCGCTTTTCGTCGGCGCAACGACGCCCCCCTCTTCAGTGGAACGTCGCTGCTCTTTGTCCTCTTTGCGACTGCAGCCTTGATGACCCACTACAACGTGGTTTTTGTGTTGGTCGCCTGGTGGATCACATGGGGCGTCTGGGCGATGGCGCAGTCTGACCGTTGGCGTCAGTTGAAGGCGGTCTTCGCCCATGGCCTGGCGATGACGCTCCTTTTTTTGCCGATTGCGCCGATCGCGCTGCGGCAGATTCCCGACTACCAAAACCCCAACATCACCGTTGTGACGTTAAGCGAGTATCTGCGCCAGAACTGGCAAGCCTATTTGGGTGGCTACGCCTACGATCCGACGTTGCTCATGGGATTCGCCGATTTCTGGCTGTGGGGCATTGCCCTCGCCGCTGCGTTGGGGTTGGTCTTGGGTAGAATTGCGATGACGCACACAACGAGGCGCACCTCTGCACCGGCCATTCACTCATTCGCTTTGCCGTTCACGCTCGCCTGGCTGATAGGCGGCCTGGCGCTCTACTACCTCGCCGTGCTCGACCGCAGCGCCTTTCATGTACGCTACGCCGGCTTCGTGACGCCGGCGCTCTACACGCTGATTGCGGTCGGACTGGCGGGGTTTGCACGCTGGTGGCGCCCTGCACCCGCCTTGCTTGCGCTGACGCTCGCCGTCGGCCTGGCGCACGGCGCGCACGCCGATTTGTATGACACCCGCTTCGACCGCGAACACATCGCTGCGCTGACGCAATGGCTGCGCGAGACGACCACGCCGGACGACGTGATCTTCGTCGATCAGAAATATCCGTTCGGCTTCTACTATCAGCCCTACGCCATCGACGCCGAAGAGACGTTGTCTGCATCGGAGGTTGCGCCCGCCCGCTATCTGTTTGTCGACATCAACACCATCGACCGACGCTTGACGGAATGGGCGGGCCACGCACAGCGCGTCTTCTGGGTGCAATGGTTCGAGAGCGACACCGATCCCCGACGGGCGGTTCCCTTTTTGCTCGATAAATACGGTCGTCGCGCCGGTGAACAGTGGTTTCACGGCTACGCCGTCGACTGGTGGGAGCTGACGCCTCCCACGCGCTTCGAGCTGGCGCCACAGATGCAGCCCCTGACCTTGCAGTTCGAGCACGCCGTGCAGACTGTCCAAGCGTCGCTGCCGTCGACGCCGCTGTGTCCAGGCGACCCGCTGCCTGTTGTATTGCGCTGGCGACGCGTGCCGGGCGGTGCGGCGGCTCGGCCGCTCAAGGCGCGTGTCGCTCTGTACGATGCAGCGGACAATCGGTTGGCGCAGGCCGACGAACGGTTGCTCAACGACCGTCACCTTGCGCCGGCTTATTGGTCAATTGAGGATCGGCCGTTGGGCGTTTACTTGCTCGCTGCGCCCGACGATCTTGCGTCCGGTCAGTACGCTTTGCGCCTGCTGGTCTACGACGCAGAGAACCTGAATCCTTTGCCGTGGATCGATGAAGCCGGCAACCCCGCAGGCATTGAGCCGGAGCTGGCTACGCTGGAAATGGCGACGGGGGAAATCTGTGAAAGGAAAGTGCAGTGAGGCGAACAGTTAGAGGCGTCGGCGGATTGATTTTGTTCGCCATCGTAGCGGCGCTGGTCATCCTCTGGTGGCGATTGTCCGAACGCCCGGCCTCAACGCCGCAAAGCGAACTGCTGCCTCTGATGATCGTCACGGCAGACGCAAATGCAGCGACGGCGCATCCCTCACCGCCTGCTCCGTCGCCCCAGGGGCAGGTCGCCGCTCCTGTGTTGGCGGACGCCCTGACGACGCCGACAAGCGCCACAACATCCGCAGAAGCTTCGGTGGAAAGCCCACCGACAAGTGCGTCTGCCGCAACGCCGACGCGCGGCCCGCCCGAACGCATCGACGGTCTCCCCGTTATCACACTCGATGAGCTTCCGCCTGAGGCGCTCGACACGCTGGCGTTGATCGAACGCGGTGGGCCTTTCCCGTTTCGTCAGGATGGAACCATCTTCCAAAATCGGGAGCGCCGGCTGCCCCCGAAACCCACCGGCTATTATCGCGAATACACGGTGATCACGCCGGGCGCCAGCACGCGCGGGGCGCGCCGTATCGTCGCCGGCGCAGGCGGTGAGCTATATTACACCGACGACCATTACGTCAGCTTTCGTCGAATCTGGAAACCATGAGCGAATCCATCGCATCCTTGCTCCTCTCTACAGCCCCGGGGCTTTATCGTTGGCCGACGTCGCTTTCTGTGCGCAATCTGGCGCAGGCGGTGGAGGCGCTCGGCTGGCGTCTTTTCCATCTGGACGGGCGCCGCGCGCGCGACAAAATGAGCTTTCTGCGCGCCGCAGCGGCGGCGATGGCGTTCCCCGACTATTTTGGCGAAAACTGGGACGCTTTTGAGGAATGCATCAATGATCTGGCTTGGGCGCCTGCCTCCGGCTATGTGCTGCTATACGAGCACGTCTGGTGGTTTGCGTGCGTTCACCCGGTGGAGTGGCGCATCGCCAAGGACATTTTGCAGGATGCCTGCACGAATTGGGCGCAGCAAGATGTGAAATTTTTTGTGCTCTTGCGCCATACGCATGGGTGCAGTGGGGTTGACGCCGCGCTGCATGCCGTGAAGGGCTCATTCATCTAAAAGCGACCTATGCTGAGACCACCTGCGCACCATCTCACATTGCGCCCAAGTCTCCGGCGAGGCGCGAGAGGCGTTGGGCAGTTCCTTGCGAAGTCGAGCGATCGTTGCAAGTGCCTCGTCGCCGCTCATCCCATGCTGCACGAGATAACAACCGATCACCACCCCTGTCCGCCCGACGCCGCCGAAGCAATGCACGTAGATGGTTTGCCCCGCCTGCAATGCAGCGTCGATACGGATGAGAATGGCTTGCATCTGCGCCGCTGAAGGCGTCCCCATGTCGGGAATCGGCGAGTTCCAGTGCTCTATATTGCGTCCGAGAAGAGTTGCCTGTTCGAGCAGCAGGGGCCAATAGGGGCGGAGGTTATATTCTCCGGGTTCTGTCAGGTCCACAAGGATGTCTACGCCCATATCGAGCAATGCTGCCACGCGTCGTTGCGCCGTCGGGAGATCGGCGGCGCATGGATAAGGCCCGGCCAACAGACGGGGCGCCACCCGATAGGCGCCGGGCAGATCGATGTGTAGGGGATGGGCGTCATTCATGGTGTTGTTTCCATATCCAGAGGCAGCGCCACAAAGAATGTGGACCCTTTGCCCGGCTCGCTCGTCGCCCAAATGCGGCCGCCGTGCGCCTCAACGATCGCCTTGGCCAGGTACAGCCCAAGACCGGCGCCTGCCGTCGAGCGCCGTAAAGAGCTGTCCACGCGATAGAAACGGTCGAATATCTTCGGCAATTCTGAAGGGGGGATGCCGATACCCTGGTCGGCGACATAGACGATCACGTAAGTCCCCTTCGGAAGCTGCTCTGGCAGCTCGATGGGGGGGCGTCCGTCCATGTCTTCGGCGCGCCCATCCCCAATGCGCTGCACCCATCCGCCGATGCGAATGACGCCGCCTTGAGGGGAATACTTGATTGCATTATTGAGCAGGTTCGTGAACACCTGGCGCAGTCGTTCTTCATCTCCCCACACGTAAGGCAACGGTTCGTCAAACGCCACTTCGATGCGATGATGATTGGTCTGTGTGCGATATGCGTCGGCGACCTTTCGCAGCAGCGCATCGAGCGCAACGTCGCCCAATTCCAATTTCAAGCCCTTGGCCTGAATACGACTGACGTCGAGCAAGTTGTTGATCAGCGCCTCCAGACGATCGGCCTCTTCCTCGATAATGTGCAAACCGGCTCGTGCGGTCTCCGCATCCCACTGTGCATCTTCGCGCGCCAACGTCTGTGCGTAGCCTTTGATCAAGGCAACCGGAGTCTTGAGCTCATGGCTGATGATCGAGGTGAAGATGGACTTCATCTCTTCTTCTTCGCGGAAGCGGGTGATGTCGTGGACGTTGACGATGATATTGATCAACCGGCCGCTCTCCGAGTACAGCGGAGTAAAGGTCACCGACAGCACCAACCGCTTGTCCCCGGGGCGAATCAATTCACCTTCGCAACGGAGATGCGGAGCGGAGAAATGCCCGGTGTAGCTTTCATCACCACAGAAATCGACCCCGCTCGTAACCACCAGTGGCAACACCGCGTTGCAGGGGCGCCCGATCGCTTCTTCGGGAGACACGCCCACCATCGTTGCTAACGCCTGATTGACAGCCACAACGATGCGATCGCGAGTCAGGATCATAATGCCGTCGGCGCTATTGTTGAGGATGGTGATCAAGCGACTGCGCTCGGCGTTGAGCAATGTGTATAGGCGCGCGTTGCGCACTGCAATTGCCGCCTGGTCGGCGAACCCTTGCAGAAATTGCCAGTCTAGCTGAGAGAAGGCGTAATTCCCGCGGAACAGATAGATGACGCCGAGCAAGTCTTCTTCAAAGAGCAGCGGCAACACGATGACCTGGCCTAGCCTAATGCCGAGATCGGCTTCCACCTGATGCACCCGGCTCGACAGATCGATCGCAAGCGGCTTTCCCACTTCTGTGTTGGCGACAGCCTCCTGTACCAGCCGCATCGCTGTGGTATCGAGCAGCGGCTCGAAATAGGGCAGCGCTTCGGTAGGGATGGCGTACAGAGCACGCACCTGAAAGCGAGGCGTCGCCGAAAGCGCCGGGTCGAACAACGTGTGTTCGGATTGCAAAAGGATCATCCCCGCCGGCGCGCCGACCATCTGGGCGGCGCTGCGCAAGATCAACTCGAGCAGGCTGGGCAAGTCCAGCCGCGACGTCATCGCACGAGAAATCCGCAGCAGGAACTCCAATTGTCGAAGCTGATAGGCGGTCAGCAGGGTGGGAACGTTGGCAGACATTCGTCACTCACGCCAGCAGGCTGGCATTGTCGAAGCCATCGGGCAATAGGGCACGCACCGTCGTGGTGCGGTAGGCGCCGGTTTCATCGGCGATGTACACAACCATATCCGGCCCCAACTCGATCATCACCTGACGGCAAGCGCCGCAAGGAGAGCCGCCGTTGCGCGTCACAACAGCTATGGCGACGAAGCGGCGTTTGCCGTGGGCGACGGCTGCTGTCAGGGCGACGCGTTCGGCGCAGATCGTGGCGGGATAGGCCGCATTCTCGACGTTGCACCCCGGAAACACCTCGCCGTCTTCAGTCAGAACAGCCGCTCCGACGGCATAATTGCTATACGGTGCATAGGCGTGCTGACGGGCCTGCATGGCCGCCCAGATCAATTCGGCTGGATTCAGATTCATGATTGATTGGCCATTCCCGAAGGCTTGAGCCACGAATTTTGACCGGGCACAGATCTGGTTTCTTGCACCTTGTCGCCTTCCGGCAACGTTGGCGAGACTCGCTCAATGCGCACTTGGTCGATGCGTCGGCCTTCCACCGAAAGCACAATAAAGCGCCAACCGTCTAATTCGAGCGTTTCTCCTTGCTCCGGCACATGACCCAGATGACTGTAAATCAGACCGCCTACCGTATCGGCCTCTTCCTCCTCTAGATCGATCCCTAGCACATCGGACAACGTATCTAGGTCGAGGCGTGAATGGACGAGATAAGTGTTTTCACCGACAGGTTGCAGATACGTCTCCTCCGCCACATCATATTCATCCTGGATGTCGCCGACAATTTCTTCCAGGATGTCTTCGATGGTTACCAATCCTGCCACGCCACCGTACTCGTCGATGACGATTGCCAGGTGGACGCGTTGCTGTTGCATTTCTCGGAGAAGAGCAGTGACTTTTTTGCTGGCAGGAATGAAGTAGGGCGGTCGCAACAGCTCGCGAATCTGCACATCCATGCGCTGGTCGCGAAAACACTTGAGTAAATCTTTTGCATACAGCACCCCGACGATTGCGTCGATATTGCCCTCATAGACGGGAATACGGCTATGCCCTGCCTCGATAATTGTGTCGAGCGCCTCGCGCAGCGGGGTGTTTACATCGAGCGTAACCATGTCGATACGCGGCACCATCACTTCACGCGCCACGGTCTCGTCCATTTCCAGGATGCCGGCAATCATCTGTTTTTCGCTCTCCTGGATTTCGGACTCTTCTTCGTTGACCTGCATCAGCAGGCGCAGGCCGTCTTCGGAGAGAAAAATCGACTCGTCCACCTCCTCCTCGTTCTCGCCGCTCACCCGTAGCCCGGCGCGGTAGAGCAAGAATGTTACAGGAGAAAGCACCTGCATTACGGGGCGCACAAATGGCGCCAGCGCGAAGGCTACGTCATCGGGGTTGCGCAGAACCAAGGAGCGCACCACGATTTGGGCGGCCGCCAATGTCAACCAGGTGACCGGAATTCCGATCAACATACCGGACACCGGGAAGTGCGCCGACAGCATATATCCGGCCGCCAAACCCGCGGCCACAAGGCCGAGGCTCTTGAGCAGCATGATGGTGAGCCAAAATCGAGCGGTGTCGGCCAGCTGCTCACTGAGCATCAAGGCGCGGGCATCGCCGGCCTCGCTGCGTTTACGCACCTCACTGCGATTGACGGCGGATAGCGCAATCTCGGCAGCGGCGGCCAGGCCGATGAAAAAGAGCGCCGCCGCCAGAACTATCCATGCAACGAGGTCTGATTCCACAATTTATTCCTCCGTAAATTCCTCTGAAGGCGTCCTGTCGTCCACCTTGCGCACCCGCGCCGGCACGCCGTAGGCCGTAGCGTGCGCCGGGATGTCTCGCGTGACGACGGAGCCGGCGCCGGTGCGGGCGAACTCACCCACTACGACCGGGGCTACAAGCATGGTGTCGCTGCCGATAAAAGCATGATCGCCAATAATTGTTTTCGATTTGTGAACGCCATCATAATTGCACGTGATCGTGCCTGCACCGATATTGACGTGTGCACCGATTTCGGCGTTGCCGATGTAGCTAAAGTGGCCCATCTTGACGCCGGGCCCAAGATAACTGTCCTTCACTTCGCCGAAATTGCCTATGTGCACATTCTCTCCTAAATGAGCGCCTTTGCGCAGATGGCTGAAGGGACCGATCTCCGCCCCTTGGTCCATACGGGCCTGCTCCAGCACAGAATAGACGACGCGACACCGATCGGCGATGTGAGTGTCGATGATCTGGCTGTACGGTCCGATCGTACAGTTGCGACCGATCACCGTAGCGCCTTGCAAGAGACAACCGGGCCAGATGGTCGTATCGGCGCCGATCTGCACGGTGTCTTCAATGTACGTGGAGAGCGGATCGACGATGGTCACGCCTTCCAGCATATGGCGCTCCAAAATGCGGCGGCGCAAAATTGCCTCCGCTTCTGCAAGATGAACGCGATTGTTTACGCCATAGACGTCCTCAAGTGGCGCTTCCAATGTGATGATCTGTCGTCCCTGATTCGCCGCCATGGACACCAGATCGGTCAAGTAATACTCCCCCTTCGCACTTTGGGGAATGTATGGAAGGTTCTGGCGCAGCCAGGCGGCGTGAAAACAATAGACCCCGGGGTTCAGTTCCTGAATTGCCAGCTGCTCAGGAGTGCAATCCGCTTCTTCCACAATTGCTGCGACGCTTCCGTCGCTGCGCCGCACGATGCGACCAAATCCCTGGGGATTTTCACGCCGGATCGTTAGCATCGCGATCGCCGGCGTCGAACTGGATGCATGCACCCGATACAAATCCAGAAGACGGCGCAAGGTCTCCCGAGTAAGCAACGGCATGTCGGCATAGGTGACGACTACGGCGTCAGCGTCCTGCTCTACAGACGGCAAGGCCTGCAAAACGGCATGACCCGTCCCTAACTGTTCTCGTTGTTCAGCATAGACAGCGCGATTTTGCAGATAAGAGCGAACCAATTCCTGACCATGTCCGACGACAACGATCGGCGGACCGTCCACGAGCGATTCTACGGCGCGTATTGCCCAGTCGATCATCGGCCGTCCCATCAAAGGGTGCATTACCTTGGGATATTCTGATTTCATGCGCGTGCCGTATCCGGCAGCGAGAAGAACAGCAGTTATTTTCATAAATCTATTTGCATCGATGTGAGCTGTAGAGTCGCAATGGAGAAAGCTTTAAGAACTCAATTAGAGAGTCAACGCGCAAAAACATCATCAAGTTTTTCATCGAAAAACTCGATGATGAAGAGCTTGCAGAGTTTGTAAGTTCAGACGGAAACGCAAATTTCGTCTGTGTTATCAGAAGATGGAAATGTAAGTATGGCGAAATAAGCGGCGGTTCGTCATCCATCAGGTTGTTAATTCAATCAAGATGTCACTTATCTGTACATTATATCATAAAACAAGCATACGGGACAATGAGGGTGAAAAAAGTTGGATGCATACCGTTCTTGAAAAGAGGCAGCCGGAGGTTCGTCTTGAATGGATGCTTGCTAAGGAGATGCAATAGCTATGCGTAAAAAGATGAACAACAGAGTGTGTTGGCGATGGCCTACTCTCACACAGGCCGAGGCCTGCACTACCATGGGCGCTG
>JANWYX010000366.1 GCA_025055055.1 Caldilinea sp.
CGAGCGGGGCATTCGCACCTATGAGACGGCCACGCGCAACACCTTCGACTTGAACGCCGTGCCCGTGCTCAAGCAGCAGACCCATCTGCCGATCGTGGCCGACCCTTCGCACGGCACCGGCCTGCGCGAGCTGGTGCCGGCCATGAGCCGCGCCGCCGTCGCCGCCGGCGCCGACGCGCTGATCGTCGAAGTGCATCCCGACCCGGATACGGCTGTCAGCGATGGCCGCCAAAGCCTGACGCTCGAGGATTTCGCCGTCCTCATGAAGAGCCTCCGCCGTGTGGCCGAAGCGATCGACCGTCGCATCCTAGAACCGGCGGAGCTGTTGGAACTGGCGTAAGCAGAAAGAGAACAGTTCAAGCAAATTTCTCATAGAAAGGCGAACTTCTATGATTATCGTCATGAAAGCGCATGCCGAGCCCCAACACATCGAAGCCGTGGTGCAGCGCGTAGAAGAGCTCGGCTATAAAGTGCATCTCAGCCGCGGAGAGGCGCGCACCATCATCGGCGTCATCGGTGCAGACGAGCACCTGATTCAGAACAGCACTTTCGAGGTGATGGAGGGTGTCGAGCGCACCATGCGCGTCATGCAGCCCTTCAAACTCGCCAGCCGCGATTTCTGCGAGACCGACACCGTGATCGACGTCAACGGCGTGCAGATCGGCGGCAAGAAGATCGTCGTCATGGCGGGACCGTGCAGCGTGGAGAGCCGGGAGATGATCCTGGAGACGGCGCACGCCGTGAAAGAGGCGGGCGCCACCGTGCTGCGCGGCGGCGCCTTCAAGCCGCGCTCCAGCCCCTATAGTTTCCAAGGGTTGGGCGAAGAGGGATTGAAATATCTCGCCGAAGCGCGCGAGCAGACCGGCCTGCCGGTGATCACAGAGGTGATGACGCCAGAGGATATCGAGCTGGTCGGCGACTACACAGACATCTTCCAGGTCGGCGCGCGCAACACGCAGAATTATGCCCTGCTCAAGGCGTTGGGCAAGCAGAACAAGCCGGTCTTTCTCAAGCGCGGCATCAGCGGCACCATCCAGGAGCTGTTGATGAGCGCAGAGTACATCCTCGCCGGCGGCAACATGAAGGTGATGGTCTGCGAACGCGGTATCCGCACCTATGAAACGGCCACGCGCAATACCTTCGACATCAACGCCATTCCGGTGATCAAAGAACTGAGTCATCTGCCCGTCATCGCCGATCCGGCGCATGGCACCGGCATGTGGCAGTATGTCATTCCGATCGCCAGAGCAGCGGTGGCCGCCGGCGCCGACGGCATCATGGTCGAAGTGCATCCGAATCCGGCGCGCGCCTGGAGCGACGGCGCCCAAAGCCTCACCTTTCAACGCTTCGCCCGCCTGATGGAAGAGCTCCGTCTCATCGCGCAGGCGGTGGGCAGAGAAATCTGAAATGAGCAAGCCTCTCAAAGAGTGTTCGATTACGGTCGTCGGGTTAGGATTGATGGGCGCCAGCCTGTGCATGGACTTAAAAGCCCGCCAAGTCTGTCGCGAGGTACGCGGCGTGGCGCGGCGCACGCGCACAGTGCTCGATGCTTTCTTCGCCGGCGTCGTCGATCTGGCGACGAACGACCTGCAGACCGGGGTGCTGGGGGCCGACATCGTCATTCTAGCCACGCCCGTGCGCACGATCATCGCCACGCTGGAGGAGATCGGCCCGCGGCTGTGGCCCGGCGCGCTGGTGATGGATATGGGCAGCACCAAGGCCGACATCTGCGCCGCCATGGAACGTCTGCCCGCCGCAGTCCAACCGATCGGCGGGCACCCGATGTGCGGCAAGGAGACGGCCGGCTTCGAGGCGGCGGAATGCGGCCTCTATCGGGACGCCACCTGGGTGCTTTCGCCGCTGCAGCGCACCAGCCCGGACGCCTTAGCGTTGGCAACAGAGCTGGTGCAGGCGGTCGGCGCGCGGCCATTGGTGCTCGACGCCGAGCGGCACGATCGCCTGGTTGCGAGCATCAGCCATCTGCCCTTTCTGGTCGCCAGCGCCCTCACCGCTGCCGTCGCCGAAGTAGGCGCCGACGACCCCACGGTGTGGGAGGTGGCGGCAGGCGGCTTTCGCGACACCAGCCGGGTTGCCGCCAGCGACACACAAATGTTTCTCGACATCCTGATCACCAATCGGACGGCGGTTCTGGAGCAGATCGAGCGCTTTCAAACGCATTTAGGAGCGCTGCACGACCTGCTGGCCGAGGGAGATGAAGCGAGGTTGTACGCTGCGCTTGCGTCTGCACGGCAGGTAAGAGCCAACTGGAAGCCGCGCAGAGCGCCTTGACGCGGCGCACCTCCGGAGGCGGGTCACCTTTGCGCCAATTGAAAGACGCCGAGCCGGGTGTAGATCGGGCCGCTCGGCGTCAGCTCACTTTTGTAGAGAATCACTTCGTCGATCCGGTCTGGCGTACCCGCAGAGGCGTGCGAGGGAAGAGCAGCCAACTCGGCGACGGCAGCGCCTACTGCGCGCAGTTGGCCGACCGTGATGTTGCGCTGTGTGCGTCCGATGGTGAGATGAGGCTTGAATGGCTTGTCGTCGCCCTGGATGCCTACGCTGCGCACCGCCGCAGTCACGTCGCTTTGCAGGCGCGCCAGCGCTTGCAGATCGCCTCCCACACCACACCAAATGACGTTCGGTCGGTTGGAATTCGGGAAACAGCCCACGCCTTCAATCCGCAACTGCATCGGGAGATGATGAGTCGTCGCCGCTGCAAGACGATCTGTTAAAGCGGAAAGCTGCGCTTCCTCGATCTCGCCCAGGAAGTGTAATGTCAGATGGAGATTGTGAACGGCCACCCAGCGCACAGCGCGATCCAACTTCTGAGCTAAAAGCTGACGCATCAGGCGGCGCTGTGTGCTTTCCACTTGTTGACGCAACGAAGGAGTGAGGTCAATGGCGATGAAAGTGCGCATGGCATGGTCGTTCCGGATGTTGAAAGATCACCAACGGCGCCGCGGTGGGCTGTACCGGTCGTAAAAATCACGTTGCGCTGCCCGCGCCCGCATAAACATCACACTGGTGATCAAGCCGAGAATGCCGATGCCGCCGGCACCGATGAAGGTGAGACATAGCAGCAGAATCATTACGTTTTGAGTCGTCGGTGTGAAAGCGTTGACCAGTTGAAAAACCGGCGGCGTGGGCGTGGCGGTCGGCAACGGCGTCAACGCGGCCAGCGCAACAGGCGGCTCGGTCGGCGCTGCGGTGACAACGATGTAGGCCGGAAGCGGTTCGGCCGGCGCCTGTTCCTGGCCCGATAGGTTGCCCGCCGACATCGCCAGGGCCGGATCGGATGCGTTCGGAACGAGCGAAGATGCGTCGCCTCGCGGGTTGCCCGCCGGCGGCGTGATCACGATCGGCGTTGGGGGGGCAAAGGGGTCCGGCGTAAATGTAGGCGTTGCCAGAGGCGACGCGCCAAGTGGGGCCGACGGTGGCAACGGATTGCCGAACGGGTCGAATTGTTGGAGTGGGTTGCCAAACTCGTCGAACTGCTGCACGCCGGAAGGCGCAATCGGGTTGCCGAACGCATCGGTCGGCGCCGGCTGCGGGAGAGGGCTGAACGGCTGCGGGATCGGATTCCCAAATTGGTCGAACTGTTGGACGTTCGTCGGAGGGATCGGATTGCCGA
>JANWYX010000375.1 GCA_025055055.1 Caldilinea sp.
TTATTTTGGCCGTAACTGCGGGTCAATTCGGACTCAGCAAGCGTTGGGTGTTTTATCAATAAGGAGGCCCCATGGAATCGACTGCAACTCAATTCAGCCCGCCGCGCCGCTCTGTCACAGCGACGATTGGCGATTTCTTACAATACCGATTCACCCGCTGGATTCTCTTGCTGGCGACTGCATGCTTCGCCGTAATTTTCGTCGCCCCCTTTGCATGGACGGTCTCCACTTCATTACGTCAGCCGATGGAATCGTTCAGCGTGCCGCCGCAATGGATCGTGTTAAATCCGGATTGGTCGAATTATGCGCAGGTCTTCCAACGCATTCCGTTTTTCCGGCAGATTCTCAACAGTTTCATTGTGGCAATTGCTGTCGTGGTGGGGCAACTTTTCACGGCCTCATTAGCGGGATACGCCTTTGCGCGATTAGAATTTCCCGGACGAAATTTGCTGTTTTGGCTGGTCATGGCCACTATGATGATCCCATTACAGGCGACAATTATTCCTGTTTTTGTGATAATCAGTCGTTTGGGTCTGGCAAATACACTATGGGCGCTCATTATCCCGGCGTTGCCGACAGCTTTCGGGACGTTTTTGATGCGACAGTATTTTCTTGGCGTACCCAAGGACTTTGAAGAGGCAGCCGTAATAGATGGCGCAAATCAGTTGCAGATTTTTGCGCGCGTCTATCTACCGCTGGTTACTCCGGCGCTTGCTGTGTTGGCCATGTTGGTGTTTAACGGAATGTGGAATGATTTCTTCCGCCCACTTATTTTTATTAACGATCCATACTTGTTCACGATCCCTCTCGGGTTGAATGACCTCAAAGGCTATATGGCGACCGGAAGCATCTCGGTTGTGCTTGCAGGCGTTACAATGTCTTTGATCCCCGTAGTGATCGTATACATCTTTGGACAACGATACTTGATTGAAGGCATCATGATGGGCGGCGTCAAAGGCTAGACCGTCCGTTGCACCATAAACTATCGAACGCAAATAGAACGGAGATTTCATGCAACCCTCCAGCTCTGCGCCTGGGCGATCTATCCATGCCCAACGCATACTAGCACTAGATCCGCACCGCCCTCATTACCATTTCACCGCGCCTGCCAACTGGCTCAACGACCCCAACGGTCTGATCGACTGGAAGGGGACAGTCCATCTCTTTTATCAGCACAACCCTAACGGCCCCTTTCACGGCACGATCCACTGGGGCCACGCCTCTAGCGTCGATCTCGTGCATTGGCGCGATCATCCTATTGCCCTGGCGCCGACGCCGGGCGGGCCGGACGCCGACGGCTGTTGGTCGGGCTGCGCAGTCGATGACCAGGGGACACCGACGCTGCTTTACACCGGCGTCAGCCCCCAGGCGGTCTGTCTGGCGGTGGGCGATGAGACACTGGAGACCTGGCGCAAATATGAGGGCAATCCCGTTATCTCTGCGCCGCCGCCGGAAATTGCAGCCCTCTGCGGCGGCGATTTTCGCGACCCCTTCGTTTGGCGGGAGGACGACGCCTGGTGGATGGTGATCGGCTCGCGGCGGGAAGGGGTGGGCGGGCTCGTCTTACTTTATCGCTCGGCCGATCTGCGGCGTTGGGAGTTCGTGCGCATCCTGTTGACGGGCGACGAGCAGGCCGGCCGATATTTTTACGAAGGCGCCATGTGGGAGTGCCCCAACCTGCTTGATTTCGGCGAGCGCCGCGCCTTGGTCCTGTCCGTGCAGGACGCACAGCTTCGTTTGCATCATGCGGCGTACTTCACCGGCGTCTATTGGAATCAGGAGTTTACGCCTAGCATGGGAGCAGTGCTGGCGTATGGCGACTGCTTCTATGCTCCACAGGCAACGCGACTGGCCGACGGCCGCTACTTGCTCTTCGGGTGGCTGCGCGAGACGCGGTCGCGCGAGGCTGCGATGGCGGCGGGCTGGAGCGGCTGCATGTCGTTGCCGCTCATCGTTACGCTGCGCGCAGATGGACGGCTGGCGCTGGCGCCCGCGCAAGAGGTGGAGATGCTGCGCAGCGAAGCATGGAGCCTGAGCGACCTGCCCCTTGGCCCTCACACCGTCCGGCAATTAGACGTCAACGGAAACACGTTGGAGATCGAGATCGCCTTCGTCTCCGACCGCTCCGAATCATTCGGCGTGGCCGTGCGTTGCTCGCCCGATGACGAGGAACAGACGCGCATCGTGGTGCGGCCGCAGCAAAACGAACTACACGTGGAGCGCGTCGAGGCGGGCGTCCCCGTGGCAACGGCTTCCATGCCGCTCACGCCGGCGAGCCCGCTCGCCCTGCGCATCTTTGTCGACGCTTCGACGCTGGAGATCTTCACCGAAGACGGTCGCTACCTGGCGACGCGCCTCTATCCCCGGCGCAGCGACAGCACCGGCGTGCGCCTCTTCACCACAGGCGCCTCCATCAACGTCCGGCATCTGAAGGTTTGGCGCCTGACGTCGATCTGGCGGTAGACAAACAAGTTGTTCGTACACCCCTTATCCCGGCCGATAACGCTCGCGAATGGTCGGGATGAGATACTCGTTGAACGCCCGCTCGACGTCGTACTCGGGCGCCCAGCCCCAATCCAGCCGCGCAGCGCTATCGTCGATGTCCGCCGGCCAGGAGTCGACAATGGCCTCGCGCTTATGGTCCGGTTGAAAGGTGATCTGCGCATCGGGAAAGGCGGCCAACACACGGTCGCGAATCTGCGCAGCGGAGAGCGTGAAGCTGGTGACGTTATAAACATGTCGCGTGAGACGTTCACGCGGTGCGTGCGCCAGCATCAACAGCGCACGCACTGCATCCGGCATCGCCATGAACGGGATGCGCGCCTCCTCTCGCACGAAGCAGGCGTAGGGAACGCCACGCGCTGCGGCGTGGATCATCTCCGGCGCATAGTCGCTGGTGCCGCCGGACGGGACGGTGTAGGCGCTGATCAGCCCCGGAAAGCGCACGCAGCGAAAGTCGATCATAGGCGGCTGTTCGGCAGCAAGCTGCCGATAGTAGCGACTGAAATACACGCCCAGATGTTCGCAATAGAGCTTGTTGCAGCCGTACATCGTGCGCGGCTGGTTCCACTCAAACTCGCGCACGCGCTGAAAGTGCATTTTGGTCTCACGGTCCGGCAGACCATAGGCGGCGATCGAGCTGGGAAAGATAAACTGCACCGAGCGCTTCCGCCATTGGCTTTCCTCTGCCGCAATCTTCAGCAGCTGCAGCGTTGCCTCAACGTTGACCTGGTGCGCCTCTTCCGGCTGGATCTCGGCGCGCGTCGAAAGCAGCGCGGCCAGATGATAGATCACGTCAATTTCATATTCGCTCACCAGCCGCGCCAGCAGACGCAGGTTGAGCAGGTCGCCCTCGACGTGCGTGCTCAAGGACTGCAGCTCTGCAGGCAGGGGATGCAGGTCCATGGTCAAAAGCCGGCGTTCACCCTGTCGCGCCAGCTCTTTGAGCAACGCCTGCCCGACCTCGCCGCTGGCGCCGGTGATGAAGATGACTCGTTTGCGCATCAGATCACCCTCAATTCCTTGCCCACCGCCTCGAAGATCTCCAACGCATGCTCCAAATCGCTCTTGCTGTGCGCGGCGGAGTTCATTACGCGGATGCGCGCCTTGCCCATCGGCACGGTCGGGTAACCGATCGCCATGGCGAAGAGTCCCTTCTCGAAGAGGCGGCGGCTGAATTCCTGCGCCAACGGGGCTTCACCCAACATCAGCGGGATGATCGGCGTCTCGCTGCGGCCTGTGTCGAAGCCGAGCGCCTGCAAACCGCCGCGCAGGATGCGCGCGTTCTCCCACAGCTGCGCTACGAGCGCATCCGACTCCTGCAAGATGTTCACTGCCTCGATGCAGGCGGCCACGTCGGGCACGGTCATGGCGCTGGAGAAGAGGAAGGGGCGCCCGCGCTGCCGCAGCCATTCAACGATCGCCCGTCTGCCCGCCACCATGCCGCCCACGACACCGAAGGCCTTGCTGAGCGTGCCCACTTCGATGTCGACGCGGCCGTGCAGGCCAAACTGATCGACGATGCCGCGCCCTCCGCGGCCCAGCACGCCCTCGCCGTGGGAGTCGTCGATCATGAGGATGGCGCCGTGCTCCTCCGCTGCCGCCACCAGCTCGTGGAGCGGCGCAATGTCACCGTCCATACTGATGACGCCGTCGCTGACGATCAGCCGACGCCGCGCCTGTGGGTGTTCGGCCAGTTTGCGACGCAGGTCATCGACGTCGTTGTGGGCGTAGCGAACGGTGCGCGCCTTGCTCAGCCGGCAGGCGTCGATGATGCTGGCGTGATTTAGCTCGTCGGAGAAGATTAGGTCGCCTTCGCCCATCAGCGCCGGAATGGTGGCGAGATTGGCCATAAAGCCGCTTTGAAAGGTGATGCATGCCTCGGCCTGCTTAAACTCTGCCAGTTTCCGCTCCAGCTCGACGTGCAGCGCCATCGTGCCGGCGATGGTGCGCACTGCGCCCGGCCCAATGCCGTAGCGGTCGATGGCGCGTTTGGCCGCCTCGCGCAGCCGGGGATGATTGGCCAGCCCCAAGTAGTTGTTGGCGCAGAAGTTAAGCACCCGTCGACCCTCGATGGTTACCCAGGCGTCCATCGGCGAATCGATCACACGGATGTTGGCGCTCAGCCCTCTGGCCGCCAACTCGGCCAGCTCCTGTTCGATCCAATTCAAAGCGTCGTTGCTCATGGTTGGCTCCTTTGCAATCGAAATCAATGGATGAAGAACGCAGATGACGCTAATCAAGGTGGAGCGCCGCGAATCAACCTATGTTTTCTCTTTTCCCTTCGACGGAGGGATATATGCGGAATCATCGGCGTAAATCCGTTTGTTCCACCGCATCCGCTTTTTATTTTTTACGGCGCTGTTGCGGCTTCCAGCCAGGTGAGGTAGATCATCGCCTCTTCAAAGCTCGCACCGCATATCTCTTCGTCGGGGCGCAGCGCGTTGCAGGCGGCCGGCCGCTCAGGTTGACCGTAAATCATGCAGCGCTTGTCTTCGCTCAACTGGACGCAGCGCACGCCCGCCGGTTTTCCCTCCGGCATGCCGGGGATCGGGGAGCTGATCGAGATGGCGATGCAACAGGCGCCGCAGCCTACGCGACACTTCATCACTCCGCTCCTCTGCGCAACAGGGCCAATTCATCGGCCGTAAAGGGATTCTCGCCGCGCTCCAGCGCTTCGATCCAGCCTTCCACGCGGGGCCCCCGGTATTTTGCGTACAGCGACGGGTGCTCCTGCTGCACCCAGGCAAGGTAGGCGCGCAGGTCTGCGGCCGCCGCCTCGTAGCGGCCAAGCTGCGCCAGCGCAATCGCTCGGCTGTCGAAGCTGGCGCCGGTGGGATCGAGTGCAACGGCGGCGTCACAGTAAGGGAGGGCGGTTTGGGCTTCACCCGCCGTCCCATATCCCCAACAGAGGGCGTTCAGAACCGGAGCAAAATCAGGCGCCAGGCGCTGCGCCTTCTCTAGGTCGGCGGCCCAGCTCGGACCGTTGCGACGAATTTCGACCAGCGCACGATGGTAGTAGCCTCGATAGTCTTCGGGGGCCAGCGCAATGACGCCGGAAAAATCGTTGTAGGCGGCGTTCAGGGCCTGGTCGTCGTTGCGTTGATAGTAGGCGATACCGCGGTTCAACAGCGGGTCGATGCGGTTGGGATACCGGCGAATCACTGCATCGAAGTCGGTGATGGCGGCGTCGAGATCGGCGCGTTCATCGAGGGAAAGCAGGGCGCGGCCGAGCAGAGCGGTGCCGCGATTATAGCGGGCGTTTTCCCAGGTCGGCTGAAGCTCCAATGTTTTTGTATAGTGATAAATGGCGGCGGTCAAGCTCTGCACGGTGTATCCCTGCACGATAGGCGTCAACAGAGCGATGTAAAAGTGAGTCGATGCCGAAATCGTTGGGTCGCTCGGCAATTGCGCCAACGTGCGACGATAGACGGCCAGCGCCTTTTCCGTTTCTTCGACGGTGCGGTAGTAGCCGGCCAGCGTGTAGAGCGCAAAGACGCGCGCATCACGCGGCACGTCCCGGTTGATGACGTACGGCAACGACGAAGGTGCATCGACCGGGTTGACCCAGTAGGCGTCCTCTAGCGTCGCCGTCGTCAGGCCGGCGCGCACGCGGCCGGCGTCATATTCGCCCCAGATGACCATCGCCGCCTGCGAGCTCTTCAACGCCTGTTCGGCCTGCTCCGCTTCGGCGATGGCTTCCGGCCAGAGGGCGATGCGCACGTCCGTCAAGCCCGCCTGTTGCAGCTCCGCTTCCAGTGCTTCGCGGATGCGGCCGGCGATGTTAAACCGGAAGTCGTCCGAGGTGTAGCCGACGAAGGGAGCGATCACGATCAGATGTTCGCCCGGTCCGGCAACGATGGGAGCGACCGAAGGGGTGGGCGACGGGGTAGGCGAAGGCGTCGATAGGGCTGGGGAGGGTGTTTCCAAAGCGGCGGCGGGCGTTAAAGTTGTCGACGCCGTCTGCGCATCGGTCGTTTGAGGAAAAAGAGTGCGCAGGACAATCGTTCCAATAAGAGCGATAACAAGGAGCAGGGCGGCGGCGACCCCGAGCATCAGCCCAGGATGGTCGATGAGGCGCTGCGATTGAACGACGGTTTCCGCTGCAAGCGTGGATGCCGTCTTGTCATTCGGCAGCGTGTCGCCGCCGGAAGTGACGGTTTGCTCTGCCGGGATTGCACTGGTTGCGGCTGCAATGTTCACCGGAAGGGCGTCTGCGCTCGGCTTTAGGTGCTCCGGCGGAAAACCGGCTGCCAGCAGCAGCTCGTCCCGCTCCTCCGGCGTGAGACGCAACTTGGCGGCGATGCGTACGATGTCCTCGCGGTAGCGCGGGCGGGCGGTCAATCCTTCCTTCCAACGAAAGATGGTCTGCCGTTGCACACCGGTGCTGCGCGCCAGCTCCGCATCGGTGATGCCGGCGCGTTCGATATATTTCTTTAGGAGCTCGCCAAACGTGGACATGACGATCTGCCTAGCTCTTGCGCGTTGAATTTCATCAAGATTTTATCACGGGTGAACGAATTGGAGCAGGAATTCCATGGTTCTGATGCGCTTTCCGTTTTGTGAAAGGACAATTTCGTCAGCAGCTTGTGATTTTTGTCACATGCTTTGCGGGTCTCCATTCCTATACTGAAATCACGGTTGTTCATTGCTGGAATTTATGGTATTCTTAAAATTGTAATCAAAATTCCATTGTATCACCTCGTCGTCCATCTTTCTGCAGCGATGACAATTAGAGAAAGAGAGCACTGCCATGACTGACGAACGCAGCTCCGCGAAAAGCGCTCGCTACTGGCCGGCAGGGCTTGCTTTGATGTTCGGCGCGCTGGTGGGGCTG
>JANWYX010000387.1 GCA_025055055.1 Caldilinea sp.
GCTTTATGTGCGTCGAAGCCATGGTGAAGACTCATTTCTCTGTCAAGTGCAGTTTGAAACAGCACCTAGATTGTACTATGCTCTGTTCAATTGCATACAATTGCCACCCCGCGTCACGCCACCGGCGTAACCTCAACCGGAAAGGCGTTGCCATGGCATCTGCACGACCGGCTGCTGATCTTTCTCCCGCGGCTTAATCATCTCCCCAGACTCATCAATATGCATTTCGACCTGCCGCGGGCGCTCTATGATCGCCGCACGCAGCGCAGTCCGCTGCACGATAAGTTCCGTCCCCCGGCTGCACGGCGGCGTCGAGCTCATCGGTCTCGCGCTGTACGTCGAGGAGAAAAGAAATATGATGGCCCTGCGCGTGGCATTTATGTGGCCGGCTTGGCCGGCATCGGCGCCGTCGGCATCGGGTTCGACTTCATTGAGTTCCTCTTTCGCCACCGGACGCCGGAGCAGCAGGCCGCTCTCGCTGCCGGCATGACTGAAGCCCATCAGCTGCCCGGTCTCACTAATCCCCGGTCTCACTAATCATAGCCTCGCTGCAAATTTGCGGAGGCGGCTGCGAGAACGCGACTTTTGCTGAAGATGGGATCTGCGAGGCAATTGGCTGCGCGTGCTGAAGCAAGTGATCGGATGAGTTACAGGTCGAGGTGGGCCGGCGCCTCTCCTCGCCACACTTTGAAGGCATACGGAATGCGGGTGACGTGGCCGGGGTCGAGATCGGTCGGCAGCTCCGCCTCCCGGAACCAGCCGACGTCCAGCACCTCGTGGGCATGAGAGGCAGGCGTCTGCGGCTGCGCAGTCAGCGGACGACAAAGCACCACGAAGTGATACATGTGGTGGCGCGTCAAGCTGCCGCATAGCCGCGAATCCCAGACGCCGACCAGCGCCGTCGCTTCGCTTGCAACGCCGCTCTCTTCGCGCGCCTCCCGCACCGCGCCCTGTGCGGGTGTTTCGCCCACCTCGAGCGCTCCGCCGGGCAGCGCCCACAGCCTGTTGTCGGCGCGGCGAATGAGGAGCAGACGGCCCTGTTCGTCGATGATGGCGGCATCGGCGGTGCAGAAGGGCGTCACGTGCGAAAAGACGCCGGCGCGCAACGGCTCCAGCGCCTCCGGCGTTTGCCCGCCGGCATACGCCTGCATTTCCATCGCCAGCGTCTGTAAAGCGTGGTAGCGCTCCCGGTCATAGATGGTCGGCGCAAAATGCAGGCCGGAGGCTGCCATGTGCCGGAGCACGTCCGCCCACAGGGCAATCTGTTGCGCCGGGGAGAGGGTCATGATGCTCCGTTCGATCGGGGATGATGGGCGCCGTGCGCCAGCTCGCGGCCCAGTGCAGCCACGCGCGCCAGGCCTTCTTCGCCGCCGGCGGCCTTGACGAGCGCCGACCCGACGATCACCCCCTCGGCGATGCGGGCGACTGCCGCCGCCTGTGCACCGTTGGCGATGCCGAAGCCGACGGCGAGAGGCAGCTCGGTGTGACGGCGTACGCGCGCCACAAACTCGGCTAGGTCCGGCGGCAGCTCGTTGCGCGCGCCGGTGATGCCGGTCACGCTGACCAGGTAGATGAAGCCGGTGCAGTGTGCAGCCACGTAGCGGATCCGCTCCTCGGTGCTGGTCGGCGCCAACAGATAGATTGTCGCCAGGCCGGCCTGACGGCAGGCGGCCTCCAGCTCTCCTGCTTCTTCGGGCGGCAGATCGGGCACGATGAGCCCATCAATGCCGGAGGCTGCCGCGTCCTCCACAAAACGCTGTACGCCGTAGGCGAAGATCGGATTGTAGTAGCTCATGGCACAGAAGGGCCGATCCACCCCCATGGCGCGCAGCTCACGCACCATGGCCAGACAGTCCTTGACCGTGGTTCCCTGCATCAGCGCCGTATAGGTGGCGGTTTGGATCGTCGGCCCATCGGCGAGCGGGTCGCTGTGCGGAATGCCGATCTCAAAGAGGTCGGCGCCAATTTCGCTCAGGGTGCGAATGACCTGCAGCGACTTCTGTCGATCTGGGTAGCCCATCGCATGGTAGGGCATAAAGGCGGCGCGGCCTTCCGCCCGACAGCGACGAAAGACCGCTTCAATGCGTTCAAGGCCGGTCATAGCGCACCAAGCTCTTTCATGATGGTGCCGAGGTCTTTGTCCCCGCGGCCGCTGAGGTTGACCAGTATCACTTCATCTTTGTGCATCTGCGGCGCCAGTTTGATCAGATGTGCGATGGCGTGTGCGCTTTCCAGAGCGGGGATAATGCCTTCCAGCCGGCTGAGCAAGCGCACGCCCTCCAGCGCCTCGTCGTCGGTAGCGTAGGTGTATTCGGTGCGTCCGAGGTCGCGCAGCCAGGCGTGCTCCGGCCCGACGCTGGCGTAGTCGAGGCCGGCGCTAATGCTGTGCGTAAGGGCGATCTGGCCGTCTTCATCCTGCAGCACATAGCTTTTCGTCCCCTGCAACACGCCCAGCCGACCCAGCTTCGGGTCGGCGAAGCGCGCAGCATGTTCGCCGCTTTCGATGCCGCGACCACCTGCTTCGACGCCGATCAGCCGCACCTGCTCGTATTCCAAAAAAGGATGAAAGATGCCGATGGCATTCGAGCCGCCGCCGACGCAGGCAACGATGGCGTCGGGCAGGCGTCCCGGACCGGTCTCGGGGTCGAGCATCTGGCGCAGCGCCTCGCGGCCGATGACGCTCTGAAAGTCGCGCACGATGGTCGGGTAGGGATGAGGGCCGAGCGCGCTGCCGAGCAGGTAATGCGTGTTGCGCACGTTGGTCACCCAGTCGCGGATCGCCTCGTTGATGGCATCCTTGAGCGTCTTGCTGCCGGAATCGACCCCGCGCACCTCTGCGCCGAGCAGCCGCATGCGATAGACGTTCGGCTCCTGCCGAGCCATATCGACCGTGCCCATGTAGACCACGCAATCGATGCCGAGCATGGCGGCTGCGGTGGCGGTGGCGACGCCGTGCTGGCCTGCCCCGGTTTCGGCCACGATGCGCGTCTTCTGCATCTTGCGTTTCATCAATAGCGCCTGGCCCAGCGCATTGTTGATTTTGTGCGCGCCGGTGTGGGCGAGGTCTTCGCGCTTGATGTAAATGCGCGGGCCGCCAAAGTATTCGGTCAATCGCCGCGCGTAGGTGAGCGGCGTCGGTCGGCCCACGAAGGTGCGCAGTAGGTGGTCGAGTTCGGCCTGAAACTCCTTATCGTGTTTTGCCTTTAGGTAGACTTCCTCCAGCTCCTCCAAGGCGGGCATGAGCGTTTCTGGCACAAATTTGCCGCCGTAAGGGCCAAAGTGGCCGGCCTCGTCAGGCCAGGCCCTGTAGTTGACCTTGGATGGTGTGACGGAAACATCGGTCATTCTGAGAACTCCATTCACGGCGATGACGGTCGGCTGCCGGTTCGGCTACGGAAAATTTCTTTACACCGCCCTATGGGCGGAAACAAGAACGATAGGCGTCGTCTTCCTTTGGTTTCACACCGCTAGTATACCCAAAGTCTGATGGAAGTCACAGGAAGCAAAGCAGGAAAATATCGAAAATTTCTCCATGGAGCGATCTCGAGCAATCAATAGACGGTTGACGCCGTTTCAAGAGTTGTCTAAACTGGCAGAGGTCTTTGCGCAGCGCAGAAACGAGGATTCTGCAGAAATTCAGGATGCAAACCGGTCATTGTGCACTTTTTGATGGGAGGAATCATGCAGCGCAAATCTCTCAAGGTGTTGTTCACCGTCCTGCTGTTGATGGCATTTGTTGCGCCGGCGTATGCAGCGCCGGTCACGTCGGCGTATGCAGCAGCCGGCGCCTATGCAACGGAAGATGTCGCCCTTTGGAGCGCTCCACCTTTCCGGCCGTCGCAGCCGATTGCGCCTCCACCGATCCGTTTGAGCGCCACCACCCCCAAAGCGAATGCTCAACGCAATCAGCCTGCTCCCCGCGTGCTCGGCGAGACGAATCCGGGCGGGATGGAGCCGGCCATTTATATCGTACAGCTCAGCAGTTCACCGCTGGCCAGTTACCGGGGCGGCGCAGGTGATTTGCCGGCCACCAGCCCCGCTGTCACAGGTCGCAGGCTCGACTTGCGCAGCGCCGAGGCGCGCGCCTATCTCGCCCACCTTTCCCGGGAGCACCGGACAGCGCTCGACGCCATTCAACGCATTCTCGGCCGCCCTGTGGAGGTGAGGTTCACCTATCAGGTCGCCTTCAACGGCTTCGCCCTGGTCTTGACGCCGGTGGAGGCGGCAAAGGTGACGAATGTTCCGGGCGTGGCGCGCATCTATCGGGACTTCACCGACCAGATCCATACGGACGCTGGCCCTGCGTGGATCGGTGCACCGGCGATTTGGAGCGGCACGCCGGCAACCAAAGGGGAAGGGATTGTCGTCGGCGTCATCGACACCGGCATCCATCCTTACAGTCTATCATTCGCCAACGTCGGCGCCGATGGTCATGTGCACACCAATCCGCGTGGCAAGTTTTACGGCGTCTGCGATCCGGACAACGGTTCTATCTACGACCCGAGCTTCCCCTGCAACAACAAATTGATCGGCGCCTGGGATTTTGCAGACTATTTCGAGGCGCCCGACGGCCCTCGCGACAACGACGGCCACGGCAGCCACACGGCCAGTACAGCGGCAGGTAACGTCGTGTTCGCCTCCGTTGTCGCTCCGACCTACGTATACACCAACGTGATTTCCGGTGTGGCCCCGCATGCCAATATCATCGCCTATGACGCCTGCGCCGGCTCCGCCTGTCCCGGCAGCTCGCTGCTGGCGGCCATCAACCAGGCAGTCGCCGACGGCGTTGACGTGATCAACTACTCGATCGGCGGCGGCTCGCGCGACCCTTGGAACAGCCCCGACGCGCTGGCAATGCTGGCTGCGCTGGACGCAGGCGTATATGTCTCCGTCTCGGCGGGCAATTCCGGTCCAGACGCAGCGACGATCGGTTCGCCGTCCAATGCGCCCTGGGTCACTTCCGTGGCAGCGGCCACGCACAATCGCACTTTCCTCAACGGGCTGGTCAACCTGGCCGGCGGCAACGTTGCGCCTCCGGCCAATATCACGGGGCAGGGCTTGACCGGCGCATACGGGCCGGCACCCATCGTATACGCAGGCAACTACACCAGCACGCTGGGCGAGGCGGATCCGTATTGTCAGGCGCCTTTCCCGCCGGGAACATTCAACGGCGAGATCGTGGTTTGCGATCGCGGCCTCGTTTCTCGCGTAGAAAAGAGCCATAACGTCGCCGCAGGCGGCGCAGGCGGTTTTGTGCTGGCCAACGATGCAGCCAACGGAGCATCGCTAAACTCCGACGCCTACGCCATCCCCGGCGTGCACATCACGTATGCAGATGGCGTGGCGCTCAAAAGCTGGATCGCCGGCGGCGGCACAACGACGGCCGCCATCGCCGGCACAACGCCCACCTTGAACCCGACGCATGGCGACATCCTGGCGGCCTTCAGCTCGCGCGGGCCGGATGCGACCTCGCCGTTCGTATTGAAGCCGGACGTCACTGCGCCGGGCGTCGACATCATCGCCGCCATTCACACCGGCGGCAACTACGCGCTGTTGAGCGGCACGTCGATGGCGGCGCCCCACAACGCCGGCGCGGCCGCGCTGCTGCGCGCGCTTTTTCCAAGCTGGTCACCTGCAGAGATCCGCTCCGCCCTGATGCTGACTGCGAAAACCCCCGTGCTGAAAGAAGATGGCTCCACCTCTGGTCAACCATTCGACCGAGGCGCCGGTCGCATCGATGTTGCACAGGCAGCGCGCACGGGCTTCGTGCTTAATGAAAGTGCGCTGAACTTCTATCAGGCCAACCCTAACACCGGAGGCGACCCGCGTGCACTCAACCTCGCCGGCCTCGCCGACCCGCAGTGCGTGGGCGTCTGCACATGGACGCGCACGCTGAAGAGCGTGCGCCCCACGGCAGAGAGCTACACGGTCAACGTCAGCGCGCCGGTGAGCATGACGCTTAGCGTGCAGCCGAATGCCTTCACCTTGCCTGCGGGCGGAACGCAGGTGATCACCATCACGGCGAACGTGACCTCCGCAGCCCTCAACGCCTGGATCTTCGGCGAGATTGCGTTCGACGCCGCAAACCCGGCCCTTGCAGATGGTCACATGCCGGTGGCCGTGTACACGCGCGGCGGGGCAGCGTCGGTCGGACTTGCCGAGATTGTCATCGAGACGCGTCGCAGCCAGGGGGTCATCACGTTGGAAGGCGTGCGGGCCATCCATGCACCGACGCTAACCAAGGCGCTCTATCTTGGCGTTACTCAAACCATCACCGGCTCCGTCGCCCAGGACCCGACGAACTTCGACCCCTTCGACATTGAAAATGGCGGGGTCTTCACCACACTCGTCTCCGTCACCGACCCGCAGACCGCGCGGCTGGCTTTCACAATCGATAGCTCGACGGCGCCCGACCTCGACTTGCTCGTAGGCCTCGACCAAAACAGCAACGGACAGCCTGACTTGGCGGAACTGTTGTGCATCAGCGCCTCGCCCTCCTGGGACGAGTACTGCGTGCTCGACGACCCGGCGCCGGGAACCTACTGGGCGATCGTGCAGAACTGGCAAGGCTCCGGCGCAGCGACCGATTCCTTTAAGCTCAGCGTGTCGCAGGTGAGCCGCAGCAATCAAAGCCCGGCGTTCACCGTGACGGGGCCTCCCAGCGCCGCGCTCGGCGTCCCCTTTAACCTGCAACTGACGTGGAACTTTCCAGGCATGCAGACGGGTGAAAGGCGCTTCGCCCTGCTCGAGGTGGGAACGAGCAACAGCCAACCCAACAACGTCCTCTCGCTTCCGGTTATTCTGCGCAGGTTGCAAGACGACGTCACCGCAGCTTCGGAAAGCCCCAACCTGACGGAGGGCGGATTTGTCCTGCCCGGAGAAGTGGTGACCCATACGCTGACGCTGCGACCTGAACGAAATGCACCGAGCCCGGTGAACTACATTATCACGGCGACGTTGCCTGCCGGTCAGACGTACATTCCGGGCAGCGCCGTGCTGGCCAGCAGCGCTTCCCAGGTGCAAATCGATCCGATTGTCAGCGGCAATCGGTTGATCTGGTCGCTTCCCAACGTGGTCACGATGCCTCGCTACGTCATGAGCACCAATGACCCGAATCGGGCGGACTACAGCCCCGCCTGCGCCACCATTCTGGGCAACGCCTACGTCAGCCTCGGTGAGGTCGGCATTCCCTTGCTGCCTGGGGTGGAGGGCAACGGCAAGCGCTGGAATGTGGATGATTTCTTCGGCGGCGCCGGCCCATACACCTTCTTCGGCCAGGGCCATCCTGCGCTCTTCTTCACCGACGACGGCGTGCTCTCGGTGGTGGGCTTCGACCCGGCGCTCACCGGCGGCGTGAATGCGCCCATCCCCACGCCGGCGGCGCCGAACGGGCTGTTGGCGCCCGCCTGGGCGGACTTCAAGATCGTCTATGACGAAAATGCCGGCGCAGGTGTACGCGTGGCCGGCGCCTACGGCGGTCTGGTGATGTTCGTGGAATACAATGGATTGCAGCGCAACGACGCCCAGCCGGGCAGCCTGGACATGCAGGCGCAGGTCTGGCGCGAGATCGACCCCGACTTCCCAGAGATCGTTTTCGCCTACAACAACATCACCGGGATGTTGCCCTCAACGGTCACCGGCCTCGAAAACATCGACGGCTCGCAGGGCGTGACCTTCACCGATGCTCTCCGTGACGGGCTGCTCATCTGCTTCGACTGGACGGTCGAGGAGATCACGCTCACCTATCGCACGCAGGTGAGGAACGACGCCGTGCTCGATTCGCTCCAGACAACGGTGATCGAAAGCGCGCTGAGCGCGCCAGGGTTCGGCGTGCAGAGCTCCACCAGCGCTCTCTTTGTAACGGGCGTGGCGCTAAATATGCGCGTCGATGGGCCGAGCCGCGTCTTCACCGGCTCGCCGGTCACCTACACGCTGACGATCGCCAACCGCGGCCCCGCCGCCGCCAACAATCTGACCGTGATGGCAGAAATGCCGGTCGGCTCACAGCATGTGTCCGGCGGAAGCGTCTCCAACGGCATCGTCTCCTTCTCCGTGCCGACGCTGGGGCCGGGCGCAACGACGCAGCTGCAGTACAGCGTGCGCCTGGATGAAAACCTGACGGCCGGTCAGGTCGGCGCAGCGTCGGCGCACTCGCCGACCATCATCGGCGGCGGGCCGGCCGACCCCGGCGAGTATCCGTGGCAGGTGGCGCTGCTGCAGGCGAACACCGGTCAATGGTGGGGCTGCGGCGGCTCGCTGATCTCGCCGTCGTGGGTCGCCACGGCTGCGCACTGCGTGTCCGAGGGTGGCTCCGCCGTCACTTCGCCATCGGCGCTGCATGTGGTGGTCGGCCGCCATGACCTCACCACCAATGAAGGACAGCGCATCCCCGTGGCCGAGGTGCATGTGCATCCGAACTTCAATCCGGCCACGTTTGACTCCGACATTGCGCTCCTGCGGCTGCGCTATCCGGTCACGTTGACGACGACGGTGCAGCCGATTGCGTTGGTCACTGCGGGAGATGCAGCGCTCTTTGCGCCGGGCGTGGAGGCCACCGTCACGGGGTGGGGCACGCGCACGGCGGGCGCGCCGGACTTCCCGAACGAACTGTATGAGGTCAACGTGCCGATTGTAGCGCAGGATGTCTGCGCTTTTACCTACGCTGCGCAAGGAGCGCAGATCACCAACAATATGCTTTGCGCCGGTCTCGCCGTCGGCGGCAAGGATGCCTGCCAGGGCGACAGCGGCGGCCCGCTGATCGTGCCGGACGGCGCAGGCGGCTTTAAGCTGGCGGGTGTCGTCAGTTGGGGCATCGGGTGTGCGCAGCCCGGTTTGCCCGGCATCTACACCCGCGTCTCTAATTTCGTGGAGTGGATCGGGTTGCGGCAAGATACACTGACGACCGGTCGCTACATGGTGACGGACAACACCAACCTTCCCGGCCACAGCTACGTCGGCGACGACCCGGTCACGACCATCGTGCGGACGCTGCGCATGATGTTACCGATCATCTCCCGCTAAGCGACGTAGACGGGCGCCTCCTCTCACCTGCTGAAAGGGAGGGGGCGCCTGTTTCTTCGTTCTCGTCCGCCGCTGCCGGACGATGTGCACAGGTCACAGCATGCTCAATTGCGCTTTGGGTGGGGCGGGCGGCCACACCGGCAACGGAATGCGGGGCGCCAGCAGATTCTGAAGGCGACGCAGGCTGGCGGGCGAATGTCCCTCATAGGTGTTGTGCATGTAGCCGAAGACCTCCACCCCGCGCCGCACCAACGTTTCGATACGAGCCGCCCATTGTACAAGTTGCTCATCGCGCAGCACCTGCAATTCTCGGTCGCCGCGGGGGCCGTTGCGGTCATCGCCGATCCAACGGATATAAGCAAACGAGGGCGCGCCTGCACCGATCAACTCCAGCCACGCTTCGAACAGGTCGTTGCTCTTTTCGCGATCGGCCAGTGCCAACGCAAAGCCTCTTTCGGCGAGGAAGCGAGCGAACGCCGGCGTCATCAGGTCGGCGGCGCGCACCTCGACCGCCAACCGAAGGCCGCTTGCTTCCACCGCCAATCGATCGAGAAAAGCCGCCAGCACGCGGCCATAGAGCTTGCGCGTGAAGTCGGGCGGAAATTGAAAGAGCGCAGGCGCTGCGGCCTCGCCCAGGGCGCGCAACGCATCTAGAAACGCCTGCACCGGCGCCTCGCAATCGACCAACCGACGCTCATGGGTGATCAGGCGAGGCGCCTTAAGCGCATAGGTGAAGCCGGGCAGTGCACTTTCGACCCAATTGAGCAACGTGGCCGGCGTCGGAATGGCGTAGAAGCCGGCGTTCACCTCGACGGTGTCAAACTGACGGATATAGTAGGCCAGGTGCTGCGTCTTTGGCAATCTGTCAGGGTAAAAGACCCCACGCCAGCCCTCGAACGTCCAAGAGGAGGCGCCGAGATGGATCGGCGCCGATTTTTGTTCATCTTGCAGCAAATCGACTTTATCCATGGCTATAATCTAAAATTTTTCGTCGCCATATACAAATCATCGTCGGCACTTTTTGTGCAAAACGCACATTGTACGGTCACCGCTTTCGGCGTATGCTTCAGAAGCGTTTGCACGCAACGGCGCATCTGGCAATGGGGCATTCTGAAGACCATCAACCATCATCTTGTTGTCATGGGAGTTTGTTTCAATGGGTAAACGGTTTGTTCGCGCAATATTGATCGGCGCACTGTGGAGTTTAATGGCGACCGCTGCATTTGCCCAAGACGGCGAGGCCAGCGTAGCCGAGATCACATACGCCATCAACAATTTCGCCCTGTTTATTTGCGCTGTGCTGGTGCTCTTTATGCAGGCGGGCTTTGCGTTGGTGGAGCTCGGCTTCAATTCTTCTAAAAACGTTGTGAACATTATGTTCAAAAACCTGCTCGATCTGGCGGCGGGCGTCATCGTCTTCTGGCTGATCGGCTTTGGGCTGATGTACGGCGCAAGCACGGTGATTCCCGGCGTTCTCTCCTGGGGGGGCGTGGGGGTGAGTCAGATTGGCTCCGATTTGGAAGGGCTGAATCCCCAAGTTGATTTCCTCTTCCAGGTGGCGTTTGCCGCGACGGCGGCTACGATCGTATCCGGCGCTGTGGCAGGCCGCATCAAGGTGAGCGCCTATTTGATCTACACCATCTTTATCACCGGCTTGATTTATCCCATCAGTGGGTTCTGGCAGTGGGGCGGCGGCTGGCTGAGCGAACTGGGCTTCCATGATTTTGCAGGTTCGCTGGTGGTGCATGCGGTCGGCGGCTTCGCCGGGCTGGCGGGCGCCATCGTGCTTGGGCCGCGTATCGGTCGCTTCGCCAAAGATTCTCCGAAACATGCATTTGCACCGCACAATTACGCCTTCGCCGGCCTAGGGGTTTTCATTCTCTGGATCGGCTGGTACGGCTTCAACCCCGGCAGCCAGCTCGCCTTCGTCGGCTCCGCCAACACCGACGCCGTGATGTTGATCGCTGTGAACACGACGCTTGCCGCCGGCGCCGGCGCAGTGGCTGCCATGCTCTTCACGTGGTTTTTGATCAAGCGTCCCGACCTCGGGGCTACACTCAACGGCGCGCTGGCGGGATTGGTGGGTATCACGGCGAACTGCGATTCGGTCACCAATGCATCCGCCATTGTGATCGGCGCTATCGGCGGCGTGATCATGGTGCTTGCCACCATGCTGCTGGAGCGTTTGAAGATCGACGACCCGGTGGGCGCATGGCCGGTGCATGGGGCGGCCGGCATCTGGGGCGGTCTGGCCGCTGCAATCTTCGGTGGTCATTCCTTAGTGGCGCAAATCATCGGCTCGATCGCCATTCCTGCCTGGGCTTTCATTACCTGCTTCGCCCTTTTCTCCGCCCTCAAGGCGATCGGCCAACTGCGCGTCTCGCCTGAAGAGGAGGAGATCGGACTGGACCTCACCGAGCACGGCGCCGCCGCTTATTCGCTGACCGGTTTAGGAGTGCTCAGCAGCGACTGAACAAAGATTCGGAAATTCTTCCTCCCTTACCTCCTTCTTCTCTTTCGAGCTCTCCACCCGCCCCGAATGCTTCGGCGCTTAGGGCGGGTGGAGTTGTTTATCCCTAAAAATGCATCTTCTTGAATAAAGGTGAAAAACCAATACGTGTGGGATGCGCCGGGGAAGGCGGACATTGATCCGTGGGAGGTGAACAGGCTGTTCCTCGATGATGCCGTGGCGAGAGGGGAGAAGTTCTTCGTGGAAGCGGACATCGGTGAAATACTGGAGAATCCTCGATTTGCAAATACTTATTTGCGACGAAAGTTGGAGTACCTACTCTCAAAAGGATATAAAAAAGAAGGTCAGTAGCTCATGCCGGGAGAATAGCATGAAAGATATACGACAACATCCTGAACAACCCCTTCAAGTACACCGACCCCGGCAGGCACTGGGTCGAGACTGCCTGGGACCTCTTCAGCATCGGTCTCACCCTCAACGACATCCGCCGGGAGGGGTTGACCCGGCAGAATGGTCCGGCGCCGATCGTGGATGCGACCACGGCGCTGCTGCCCATGCCCGCCTTCGCCGGGGTCCTCCTGAAGGACTGCTGCGGTCGGAGCAACTGCACAAGGTGGGCCAACTCCGGGGCGTGGAGATGATGATAGAGGGCGGCCGGGTGGACTTTGTCCCTATCACCGATGGGCGGAGTGGTGGGTCCCCCTCGGCCTGCGTTTTGAGGACCTGCCGGGGATGTTTTTGGATTTTGGCATTCCTCAATTTGATAACAGGGAGAATCAGTTTACCAGTGGCACACTCTTGGACTTTCAGTTCAAGGACAAGCGGCCGCTGATGGAACCGGTGGCGCAGCGGATTCTGGAGTTGAGCGGTCTGCTCTATCCGTTGGTGCGGCCGTGGCGGGGAAGGGTGTGGATGGCCACTGCCCGACGCCGCCGGCAAATCTGGACCCACCATGCTGTCCATTCGCTCACTTCGCTCTCTCTTGTCAAGTTCAACGATGCAACTTTATATACAACTTTTATAACGTATCAAACAAAGGCTTGGTCTGCTCCAACAGACGAATATATTGTTCGACGAATGGCTGATAGGCTTGATGAATCTCTGTCCGTGGTTCAATTCGATTTGTCGGCGATACAAGAGATTCGGCTACCGTCGCCATGTCTTTGAAGACTCCCACAGCATACCCGGCCAGGATCGCCGAACCAAGCACCGAAAATTCCTGACGATTCAATGTGACATAGGGGGTGTTCAGGACATCGGCCTTGATCTGGTTCCAAACCCGACTGCGCGCGCCGCCACCGATCACCCGCGTTTCCGTGAATTGAAGGTCCGGCAGAAGCCCCTTGACAATCCGTTGATAGTGCGCATACTCATAGGCTACGCTTTCCAGAATCGCCCGATAGAGATGGGTTTTGGTGTGGGACCAATTCAGGCCAAAGAAAACGCCGCGCAGGTTGGGCTCGCTGGGACAAACGCGCCCTCCCAGATGGGGAAGAAACAAAAGATGGTCTGAGCCGGGAGGGATTGCTTCCGCCTTTTGGTCAAACCAGGCGTAAAACCCTCCGGGACGCTCGGCAGTTTCCACCTTCTCGTGAGGAGCCAGTTCATCGCGGAACCATCGCAGATTCATTCCACCTCCGTTAATGTAAGCAAGGGCATAGTAGAGGCCGGGCACGGCCAGATGGGCTACAAACAACGTCCGATGCCGGCGATCCGGAACAAAACGATCCAGACAGACCGCAAAAACAGAAGCGGTGCCGGCCACATCGAACACCATGCCGGGGCGAACCATAGCAGCCCCCAGCATCCCCGCCGCCTGATCTCCGCATCCGGCTGCGATAGGCGTCCCTTGCTTAAGACCCGTCTCTTGTGCCGCCTCTTTGGTGACGCACCCGATCTGCTCCCACGGATCTACGATGCGAGGCAATTTTTCCTTTGGAACACTAAATCTCTCCAGCAGCTCTTCGGACCACCGACTTGCGACTGTCTCGCTGAAGCAGGTGAAATGAAGATACGTGCGGTCCATAAAAGCCTCATCGCCGCGAAGCCCCGCCATTCGTCCGGCCACGTAGCCTCCGGGCACAACGAATTTGGCGATGCGGCGAAATACATCCGGGCGTTCGTGCATCCACCACAGGATCTTTGCGCCATGAGAGATGGATGGCGGCCCCCCTGTAAGGGCAATGATCCGATCCGCTTCGTCCTGCATCTGCTCAATATAGGCGCGGCATCGAGTGTCCAGCCAGGAGTCATAATGAATGGGCGCCTCCCAATTCTCGTCTACCGCACCGATCCCGGCCATCTGGCCGTCAAAAGCCAAAGCGGCGACTGTCCCTGGGTCAACACCGCTCCGCTCAAGGCACTCCCGAATGGTGCGGACGGCCGACCTGTAAATGTCCTCGGGCTCCTGCTCTACCCAACCGGGCTTGGGACAAATCAGCCGAGATTCCTCGTAAGCGTCGGCGATGAGGTTGCCCTCACTATCAAAGATCGCCGCCTTCGTCCCGGCCGTGCCGAGGTCCACGCCGATCAAGTACGTCTTGGCCATAGATGCCTCCTCGTTGGCGTCAGAGGTGTCGTTCAAAGCAATTGACCGTTTCCTTTGGCCTTCATGAAGCCCGCGATCCGGTTTCAGGTGAGAGGGGGAGAGGAACCGGACGACCGGTTTCGATAGATCGATTGGACGCCAGGGCCGCCTCTAACGCCTGCCGCCCATCCCATCCCCCCACGCTAGGGGAGACGCCCTTCTGTATGCATTCCACGAAGTGGGTTGCCTCGGCATGATAGGCTTGCTCGAACCGAACGGGCCAGGAAGGAATGCGCGGCGCCACTACATTTGCCGCTTTGGTGATGCGGGTCACAGGTGGAGCATGAAGTGCTCCGATCACCAGAATTCCTTCTGTCCCGACCACTTCGGCGCGTGCATCGTAGCCGTAGTCCGCCGGGCAGACGCCGTCGATCATTCCCATCGTTCCATTGTCGAGCACAGCGCTCACGACAGCAGTGTCATAGAAACCCGGATAGCGCTGTCGGAGATCGGGGACTTTATAGGCCCCGGCACGGGCGAAGATGTCGACGAACTCCCCTCCACCCAGCCAGCGTACAGTGTCAAAATCATGGCTGTTCACCTCGGCCAGCATTCCGTTGCTGGCGCGAATGTCATGTGCCCATGCGGGCGGAAGACCCGGTCCACGCGTGAGAGTGCGGACGATAAGAGGGCGTCCGATGGCTCCCTCGTCGATTTGACGTTTTGCTTCGACGAAGGGAGGATCAAAACGGCGCATGAATCCGATTTGCAATATGACACCCGCCCGTTGAGTCGCTTCGATCATTTGATCACATTCCCTGAGCGTGAGCGCCATCGGCTTCTCGCAGAAGATATGTTTGCCGGCCGCCGCTGCCTGCAAAGCCAGAGGAGCATGGGTGAAAGTCGGCGTTGTGATGACCACCGCGTCCAATGCAATCTTCTGAAGAGCATGCTCCAGGTCGGTATAAAAGCGATCGCCCAACTCCAGCTCCGATGCGGCCGCACGCGCCCGCTCCAAGTCGGCATCCACGATTGCCGCGAGCTCTGCGTTGGGAACGCGCCAACGGAAATTACGCGCATGCACCATGCCGGCCCGTCCGACGCCCACGATGCAAACCTGCACTTTGCTGCTCATGCTTATTTTCTCGCATTTCGCTGTCTGATTTCAGCCGCCAAAGACAATCAATCCATTGCACTCGGCAAGACAATTTCCCCTGTACTTTCTCAGGCGCCAAATCGTCGCCGTCGCCACTGGTCAAAGATCACTACCCCGATAATCACCAGGCCTTGAATCACGCGCTGCCAGAAGGCGCTCACGTTGAGCAGATTCAGGCCGTTCCCCAGGATCCCTATGACAAGGGCGCCGATCAGGGTTCCCAAGAGGCTGCCTTGTCCCCCAAAAAGATTGGCGCCCCCGATGACCGTCGCCGCGATGGAGCGGAGCTCCTCGCCCTCCCCCATCAGTGCATTGGCGGAATTGAGACGACCGGTCAACACCATCCCGGCCAGAGCCGCCAGCAAGCCGGACAACATGTACACCATGATCTTTGTTCGATCGATGTTGATCCCGGAGACACGCGCGGCCTCCCGATTGCCGCCAACGGCGTAGATGGCGCGTCCGAAGGCGGTGTACCGAAGAATGCACCAGCCTACAACGATGACTCCCAGAGCAATGAGGCCGGCGACCGGGATGCCGAAAACATCGCCCGCCCCCATCCAGATCAACTCCGGGGGAAGGTATCCTCTCAGTTCCGTTGCCGTAAGGTGGGAAGGAACGGGCAACCCTCCGGTGACCAACAAGGCGATGCCTCGCATCGTGGTCAATGTTCCCAGTGTGGCAATGAAATCGGGAATACGGCCTTTGGTGATGATCAGGCCGTTCAGCAATCCCACCAACAATCCAACCAGCATGGCAATGACCATTCCCACCCCAAATGGGACCGGTCCAACGGGAATACCGAAGATCCACACCTGTGAGGTCATCAAAACGGCGGCGACGGAAGCAGACAAGCCGGCCGTTGCAGCCACCGAAAGGTCGATTCCTCCGCTTAAGATCACGAAGGTCTGGCCTGCCGCCAGAATGGTTGTCACAGCGGTCTGCCTGGCTACATTTGCAATGTTGCCAGGGGTGAGAAAGTGAGGAGTAGCCAGAGAAAGATACCCGACCAGCAGAAAGAGAGCCACCAATGCGCCCATTTGCACAGCCCACCGGCGCAACGTTTCTGGGTCGAAATGGGGCCGCGCCATCGACGATGACGCTATGGACTGCTGTTTCAGGGGAGTCGCTTTTTTCTTCACCCTTCACCTCCAATAGATTTCTCATAACTTGCGCTGCGCAAAAGGTCTTCCTCTGTGGCTTCACCTCGTCGATATTCGGCTGAAATTTGCCCTTGGCGGAGCACGAGAATGCGATCGGCCATTGCCAGAAGCTCTTCCATTTCCGATGAAACAAAGAGAATCCCGACACCTCGTTGCGAAAGCTCTTCCATCAGCATGAAGACTTCCGCTTTAGCTCCCACATCGATCCCTCGGGTGGGGTCATCCAAGACCAGAAGGCGAACATTGCTGCAAAGCCAGCGGGCCAGCACCACCTTTTGCTGATTCCCGCCACTGAGATAAAAGACAGGACGGTTCAAAATGGGGGGATGGATATGCAGCCTCTTTACGTACTCACCGGCGACCTGGATCTCCTGACGCAGGTTCAAGATACGGAAAGGATTGCCCAAACAGAGTTGGCCCAGTGTAATATTCGGTGGAATGGGCAATAGGGGAACCAGACCATCTCGCCGATCGCGGGGCAGCAGGCCGACGCCCAGCCGAATCGCATCCCAGGGATGACGTAAGTTGACGCGTTGGTTCGAGAGCCAGATTTGCCCCGTATAGCGAGGCTCCAACCCACACAGCGCGCGAGCCAGTTCATTCTGCCCTGCTCCCATCAAGCCAAAGACCCCCAGAATCTCGCCTTGGCGAAGCGTAAAGGAGACGTCCCGCAGCGCTCCGGGCAATGAAAGGTTTTCCACCCTCAGAAGCTCTTCGCCGTACGTGTTGTTGCGCCAGGGATATTGTTCGGTGAGCTTGCGCCCGACCATCATCTGAATAATGCGATCCTCATCCACTTCGGTCACCGGCAGAGTGGCGATGCGCTTTCCATCCCGCAAGATGGTCACCCGATCCCCGATCAAAGGAATCTCGGCCAGACGGTGAGAGATGTAGATGACGCCCACTCCGCGAGCCTTGAGACGCCGGATCAACGCAAAAAGACGGGTTCGCTCTGTGTCGGAAAGAGCGGAAGTGGGCTCATCCAGGACGAGGATGCGAGGACGGCTTTCCAAAACCCGTGCGATCTCTGTCAACTGCTGCTCGGCCACGCTCAATGACCGCACCTCAGCTCGTGGATCGATGGAGACTCCTAGCTCCTGCAGGCGCTGCCGGGCTCGCTCGTACGTCTGGGCCCAATCCACCGCGCCCCAGCGCGTGCGTGGAAGCCTGCCCAAAAAAATATTTTCGGCCACCGAGAGGTATGGCACGAGGCTGAGCTCCTGGTAAACCATTCCGATTCCCAAAGCCCTGGTGCGTTCTGGAGTGAGATCCGAAACCTCCACCGGCCCGTCACCATCGCCAATCCAGATCCGCCCACCGTCCCTAGAGACGGCTCCGCTCAAAATTTTCATCAACGTAGATTTTCCGGCGCCGTTCTCTCCCAGAAGAACGTGTATCTCTCCCTCATAAAGGTCAAAGTCCACATGATCCAAGGCATGGACGCCCGGGAAGCGTTTATCAATCTGTTCCATCCGCAGGAGAAGACGCCTTGCTTCCACCATACGAGCCTCGCAATAATTCCCTGTACGGGTTCACTGTGCAGTGTAGCCGCCGTCCACGCTGAGCACGGCGCCGGTGGCGTAAGCCATGCGGTCGCCGGCCAGCAACAAAACGGCGGCGGCGATTTCCTCAGGGGCGCCAAGGCGGTTCAGCGGTCGCGCTTCCTCCAAGCGCCGGCGCGCAGCCGCCGGATCGGGAGCTCGCCGGAGCGCTTCCTGCACCAACGGCGTGTCCGTGGTGCCGGGGCAGACGCAATTGACCCGAATTCCTCGGCGAGCCAGGTCTACAGCGCAGCTCTTGGTCAAGCTAATCACGCCTGCTTTCGATGCGTTGTACGCCACCTGTCCTGGAATCCCCACCAACCCAGCCTCCGAAGAGACGTTGACGATCACCCCGCCGCCTCTGGCGAGCATGGCCTGGGCGGCATGCTTGGTACACAGGAACACCCCGGTCAGATTGACGCTCATGATGCGATTCCACTGCTCCAGCGTCGTCTCGGTCACGTCGCCCTGAAGGTAAACGCCCGCATTGTTGACCAAAATATCCAGCCGCCCCCAGCGCGCCAGCACATTCTGGATCGCAGCCTGAACCCGATCTTCCTGAGAGACATCCATCGAGACGAACAAGGCCTCCCGGCCTAGCGACTCGATCTCACGGATGACGGCTTCGCCTGCGGCTTCCTCAATGCTCGCCACGGCGACCCGCGCTCCCTCGCGGGCGAAAGCGAGTGCGATTGCCTTTCCAATGCCTTTGGAGCCGCCTGTGACGACAACCACTTTTCCTTGGAACTCCATTGCAGACCTCCCCGCAGCAAATTGTTGAAAGCGGGCGGGAGGCTCCGCGAGGCTCCCACCCGCTTCTGCCCTACTGGCATTGCGCCTTCACGCCCTCCCAATCCAGTTCTGGCAGCACGGGATCGGGATAAAACTGACGGGCGTTCGCAAGATAGGCAATGCGAGGACGGATATCGTAAATCTCGGGAACATCCAGCCCGCAGGCCAGGCGCACCGCAAAGTAGGTGCCGAACCATCCCCAGTCGGCGAAGCCATGGGTTGTTTCGGCGACGATCTTCCCCTCTGCAATGCGGTCCACAGATTCGGGAGTCACGTCGTTGGTGAAAATTGCGACTTTCTCATCGTCCAACACAGGGCCCTCTGTAGCCAGTTCCAAACGGCCTGCCGCCTCGGAAGCCAGCATCGCACCCAGCCCCATCTCATTCGAAGCCGCCCAGATGAAGTCCAGTCCGGTGGGGTTGGCGGTCAGGAAGTCTTCGGCGCATTTGATGCCCTTCTCCCGGTTCCAGTCGGCTGCACAGGGAACGCCGACGATCTCAATGCCGGGGAACTGATCCACAACGTTATGGAAGCCGTTCAAGCGAGCTTGAGAGAAGAAGCCGCCTGCGACGCCTTCGATAATGGCGCCCCGAGCTTTAATTTGCGCCTTCTCCTCCTCCGGCAAGTCTTTGTAGAGATTGCGCCAGAATTCAATGTCCAAATACTGGTCCGGCGCGACTTCCACTGCACGTCCGGCGCCCAATACCCCTGGGCCGCCAAAGTAGTCCAAAAGGGCGTAAGCTGTCACCTCCGCAGCGACGGTGTTGTCAAAGCCGATATAGGAAGCAATCTCCAGGCCGGCGATCGGCTCCAGCAAGTTTACGATAATCACCGGGATGCCTCGCTCATTCGCCTTCTGCACCGCCGGCTTGATCACTTCCACCTCGATGGGCGAGATGGCGATCACGTCCACTCCTCGCTGGATGTAGTCTTCAATGATCGCCACCTGATCGGCGAAGGCGATGTGTGTAGGAGGAGATTGGGCGATCACCTGAACGTTGAACCCATTGGCGTTTGCGTCCTGCGCCGACTTCTCAAAAAAATCTGTGGCGGTCTTGAAGACGCCCGTGATGTCCGGCGGTGTCCAGCCGATGACAATGGGTTCCTGCCAGCGCGGCCCGGCCTCCGGCGGCGCAGCAGGAGAAGGCCCAACAGGCGCACAGCCGCCAACCAGCATCCCTACAATGGCGATCGCCAAGACAACGAGGAAACCGATCCTACGTGACATGTTTCTTTCTCCTTTCTTGTGGTCGCAACAGTTCGATAATTCGCTCAAGCTCCGCTCAAAAAAACGAACAAATATGAGACGTTCTTCTTTCGTTCTCTTACTCTTCTTTCAAATCATTGCTTCGGGGAAGAGCAGCCGATTCCGTCGACTTCACAGGCTCCTTGACGCGCACCAATTCCACCTCAAAGCGAGAACGATCTGCGCGGTGAAATGCGTAATAGTACTCGATCGGTTTGCCATCCTCCAGGTAACTCACGCTCTCCAGTTTCAACAGAGGAGCTCCTTTGGTGACCCCAAGCAGTCGGGCTTCGTATTCATTCGCCGTAACAGCTTCTATAAACCTGCGCCCGCGTACGATAAACAAACCACATTCTCGCTCCAGAAACACGTAGAGCGACTGGCGGGTGAAGTCGGCGTGCATGACCTGAGGACATAGGTGATGAGGAAGGAAAGTGGAAACCAGAACAATAGGCTCCCCTTTCACAAAGCGCAACCGGTCTAAGCGAATGAGAGGGGCTCCCGCCTCCACCTGTAGATAAGCGGCGATCTTGGGGCCGGCAGGAACAAGCTCTTGCATTAACACCTGGGTTATCGGAGGATGCCCTCGGTCCGCCATATCCTGATAAAAGCCGGTCAACCGCTGCACTAAGCTCTCGCTGAGCTTGGGCTCTGCAACAAAGGTTCCCCTGCCGCGCTCCCGAACCAGCAACCCTTCATACGTGAGTTCTTGTAAAGCCTGACGGATCACCGTACGGCTGACGCCAAAGATTTGGCACAGTTCTAGTTCGCTCGGCAAAGAGTCCCCAGCCTTCCATTCCCCGTGCTCAATCAAATCCCGGATAATGTTCTTGATCTGAATGTAGTAAGGAATAGGGCTGAAATGGTCTATGTGAGCATGGAGCCGCAATGGGGTCGCGCCGGTTGATGCCATCAATGGAAGATATCTCCTTTACGTAGTCTGTTACATGCTCTGTTTGTCACATAAGTATGCTTGTAAGCCGACTCGGCGCTCTTTGATTTTCTTTAGCGCCGGCCGGCATAGTCGAGCATAGAAAGTGCAACGACCGGCTTTGCGGCGGCTGCTCTTCCTCTTTCCACGCCTGACAACGATCTATTGAAACGATCTATTGAATTGTTATGGGCTTTTTTGAATGTGTTGATGAATTTATTATGTTATTACATCATTATAAGTACAAAACAGCGCCATGTCAAGGCTCAAAACAACAACACAAATGCCCTCCACACACTCCCATACCTTGTTGATTTGTGTTATGATCGCTTCCTATGAAACTCCGGCGAAGACGGGCGATCCTACTCTTTCTAGACGGCGTCGGCCTGGGCGCAGACGATCCGACGATCAACCCATTGGCAAGCGACGACTATCCCACGCTCCGCGCTCTGCTCGACGGCCGACGCCCGGTGGCGAGCACAGGGCGTCTTTCCACCGCCGACGCCGAGCTGATCCCAACGGACGCTGTACTCGGCGTCCCCGGCCGGCCGCAAAGCGCCACCGGACAGACCTCGCTGCTCACCGGCGTCAACGCCGCTCAACGGATCGGCGAGCATTACGGGCCGCGGCCGGATGCGCGCGTACGCGCCCTGTTAGACGAGCACAACATCTTCATGCGGCTGCTCCAAAACGGGCGCTCCCCCTATTTTTGCAACGCCTACCCGCAGCGCTACTTTGACGCCATCCAGCGCAGGCGTCGTCTGCTGAGTGCCATTCCCTACGCCGCCGTCGCCGCCGGCCAGACTTTGCTCACCTATGAAGACCTCTGTGCAGGACGAGCGCTCTCCGCCGATCTCACAGGAGAGGGATGGCGCAACGAGCTGGGCTATCCGGAAGCGCCGCTCCTCTCCCCACAAGAAGCCGGCCACGCGCTATGGAAGCTCGGTCAACCCTATGATTTCGTTTTCCTGGAGCTATGGCAGACCGATCTCCTCGGCCACGCCGCCGATCGTCAGGGGGCGATCGCATTTTTTCAACGCTTCGACGCCTTCCTCGCCGGCCTGCTCGAAGCTGCCGACCTGGCGCACACGTTGATTATTGTGACCAGCGACCACGGGAATGTCGAAGACTGCAGCCACGGCAAGCACACCGTCAACCCGGCACTGACGTTGCTGTTCGGAGCAGAGCGCCAAATGCACGCCGCCTCGATTCATAGTCTCGTCGATTTTGCACCGGTCATTCTCCGCTTCCTGGGCGTTCCTGCACCAGAAACAACACGATCGCCAACGACAGCGTGACGATCGCCGCCGACGACCACGCCAGCGCCGTCACTCCGGCATGCACCAGCAGCCAGGGACCGGTGAAGCCGGCCACCGTTGCGCCCACCAGAGACACCGCAGCGCCCAGCGTCATGGTCTGCCCGCGATGCAACGGCGCCTGTTCGCTGAGCAGAGGAAAGTGGCTGACGATGTTAAATTCAAAAAACATGCGGGCGATTCCGATAATCGCAACCGCAGGAATGACGCCGACATTCAGAAACGGCATGAACAGATAGCCGACCAGCGAACCGAGAACGCCGATCAGTACGCTGCGCTTCTTGCCGATGCGATCGGTGAAGAGGCTGACGGCCACACTCGCCGCCAGATCGAACCATCCGAAGACAAAAGCGACCAATCCCAACGCAGCCGCATCTAGGCCGTACTCCTGCGCCAACCATGCACCGTGTGCAATCATCACCTGCATGGCGGCGAAGTAGCTGAGCGCGCCGGCCATGATCGTAGCGTAGGTGGAGCGACGGTTGGAGGGAATTGCCAGAACGCCGAGTATTTTCCGAAGCCAACCTCCGGCACGCTGCTCGTCTGAGCCGACCGCCGACGATCGAGGATGGCGAGCTGCAGGCATGGCGCCGAACACAAAACTCATGGCGATCATGCCGGCCGCCAGGAGAAAAAACGGAACCCGCCAGTTTGTCACCGCCATCAGTAAGCCGATCAAGGAGAGGCCGAGAATACCGGTCAACGCCCAAGAGTATTCGATCATGCCCAGGCCGCGGGCGCGCAGAGCGTAGGACAGGCGACTGCTGACAAAGGCCTGTAGGTTCGGGACAAAGGCGCCAATGCCCAGCCCCGAAAGGACCATCCCCAGCACAACCATCCATCGGGCGCTGCTCGCCCCAAGCAAAAAGAAGCCCGCCGCGCTCATCCACAGGGCGCTTTGGATCACCGGGCGATAGCCGTACCGGTCCGCCAACGCGCCGCTCACCGGCGCACAGACGCCCATAGCGCTGCGCAGCCCCACCAGCCGCCCCAACTCGACGACGCTCATCCCCAGACCGGCTGCAATCACCGGGAGAAAGGGATTGAAAATCTGCGTGCCGATGTCAACGAGCAGCTTGGCCGCCATGCTGACGCCGATCAGGCGCGTGAAAGAAAGCTCGACTTTGGCTTGTACGGTTTGCACAGAATTGCTCACATTGTGTTGATTTTTTGCCTTCCGGGGGAGCTTTGGGCTTCCTGGAAGATCGATGCTTACGACGAGGCTTCCGGCGTCGTCACACGCAACAGCACGGCGTCTTCTTCGGCGCGAATTTGAAACTCTCCCAATGCCGCCGGCAGCAACGCCCATTCGACCGCCTTCAACGTCACCGGCTCGGCGTGGGAATCGATCGTCGCCCTGCCCTGCAGCGCGGCCCAAATCTCGAAGGTCGAGCCGTCGCACAGCCCATAAAACTCATAGCCGGCCGGCAGCGTGATGCGCTCCGTCTCGAAGTAAGGACAACGAACCAGCCGTTCGATGCGCAGCCCCTCTTCGTCCACCCGTATCTCCGGCGTCACGGGCCCCGGCGCCACCTGCTCAAAATTTAACACGTCCAACGCCTTTTCCAAATGCAGCGGTCGCGGCCGCCCCCAATCCCAGATGCGGTAGGTGGTGTCACTGTTCTGCTGGATCTCGGCCACGATGATGCCCGGCCCCAGCGCATGGATGGTTCCTGCAGGCACGAAGATGACGTCGCCAGGCTTCACCGGCACGCGCTGCAGCCCCTCGGCAC
>JANWYX010000423.1 GCA_025055055.1 Caldilinea sp.
TAACGTGGGATCGCCAACGCAGAGCGTATATCCCGATTATCGAACCCGGCGCAATCATTGCAGAAGGCAAGGCCGAATTCACGGAGGCCGCTCCTAAACTGCCAGGACAGGGGTTGCAATTGGTCTTGCGCGGCGGCGTCAGCGGAGCACCCGACGGTGGTCTCAAGATCGAACATGAGGAAATCTGGCGAAGCGTCGATGGCCGCCCCTTCCGGCGGCTGAGCTGGACGTACGATCGCAACAACAGCAACAGCAACTGCCTGGGGTTGCGCTTGATCGAGGCGGATATTGCGCTCCACGCAGCCGATATTCTCGGCTATGGTCCGGCTATCGATCACTATCGCGCTGCGCTCGATCCTTCGCTGAGGGCGTGCTCCATTCACGGCATCCCTGCGCCGGAGGAGCTGAAGTTGTTGCAGGGGTTAGCCATGTTCCGGCTGGTGCAGGCGCAGGCGCTCTCCGGAGACCTGGAAGCGGCCCGAGAAAGTCTGGCCGCACTTCAACAAGGTCAGGGTGACAGCGCCTATGCAAGGGCTGCAGCCCAATGGTTGGAAATCTACAGCGCTCAAAAGAACGCGGCTCTGGCGTGTCAGCGTCTGCAGACGCTCTTCGACAAGGAGACGCTGACCTGGCAGATCACCGATCATTTCGGCTACAACCATCCTGCGTTGGCGCCGGAGCAGATCTGTTTCGTCCCGCGCAACCAATAACGTCGGCGCTCATTTCAAGAGGGCCGGTTGCGATCGCCGGCCCTCTGCTTTTCATGCTTTGCTTGTGACCACCGGCGTTCCGGCCTGCATCGCCTCCAAAATCATCATCCCAAAGCCTTCGTAGAGACTGGGGAAGATAAAGGCGGTCGCCAACGCGTACAGGGCGGGCTTGTCTTCTTCTTCAATCCAACCGCAAAAATGCACATCGGCGGCGCAGCCAGCTTCTTGCGCAAGCCGCCGCGGGTCAGGGAAAAAAGGAGTGTCTTGCGTCGGCAGCGCGCCGGCCAGCACGAGCTTGATCGTGGGATCGCCCCCTCGCGCGCGGAAGCGGGCGTACCCCTTAACCACTGCCTGCACATTCTTGCGCACGTCAAAGCCGCCTATGTATAGAAAGAAGCGTTCAGGTAACGCGTACCGGACGCGCACGCGTTGTAGATGGGCGGCGTCAAGCGTTGCAAAACCTTCCTGATTCGGACCATGATGGACGACGCGCACACGTGCAGGCTCCACCTGTAAATAGGCGATAATATCGCGCGCGGCGGCTTCGCTGACCGTCAGAATGGCGGTCGCGCCACGAGCCGTCCGGCTGACCAGGTGGGTGTATAGACGCTGCAGGAGGCCACCACGGTAGGCCGGCAGCAGCAGCGGGATCAGATCGTGAATGGTCGTTACGACAGGAAGGGGGCTCCAAGCGGGGGGCGCCCAGTAGGGAACAAAATAGACATCGGCGCCGAGGCGATGGGCGGCGCGCGGGGCCGCCACTTGCTCCCACCACACCTTGGCCAGATTCTCCGGCAGCGGCGGCAACGACACAGAAACGACGTCGATCTGCGGCCAGCGTCGTCGACTTTCCGCCACCCCTGCGTTCGCCATAGAGTGATGCGCCGGCAGCAACAGCGCAATCTTGACCGGGGGCGTTGCGCGCGGCAACCAATCGAGCAGATGGGCGAGATATTGACCGCTTCCGCTGGCGAGGCGACCCGCCATCCAGCCGTTGACGGCCACCCGCAAAGGATGTGATGCATCCATAGTATCGAATTGTACCCCTCTGCGCTTTGGGTCGGCAAAGAATTTGAGAAATGGGTTGCGCAAGCAGCTGTTCTGAAAATTGCGGCATTTTCATCGTAAACG
>JANWYX010000098.1 GCA_025055055.1 Caldilinea sp.
CGAGGTGCTTTCAGTTCGCGGCGCACGCCTCAGGCGCACGGCGACCTCGTCTTTGCCGTCGAGGGATTGCGCTATGAAGACGAGCACGGCCGCGTTCGGCTCAAGGACGTCCACCTCCAGGTGCGCGCAGGCGAGCTGGTCGGCGTGGCGGGTGTGGAAGGCAACGGCCAACTAGAGCTCGTCAACGCCATCACCGGCCTGCTCCAACCGACGGCGGGAACGCTGCGTGTCGCCGGCGTCGACCTCACCCACGCGTCGATCCTAGAGCGACGGCGCTACATCGCCTACGTTCCCCAAGACAGGGGGCGCATGGGTAGCAGCCTGGCGGCCTCCGTGGTCGAAAACGCCATTATGACCCATCACCGCCTCAACCTGCGGCTGACGCGTTGGAAAGGGTTGCTGCTCGATCGAAGGATGGCGCACCGGTTCACCGATGAGCTGGCGCAGCGCTTCAACGTGAGCATGCCCACTCGCGCTGCGCCGTTGCGCGCCCTCTCCGGCGGCAATCAGCAGAAGGTGATCCTGGGCCGCGAGCTGCTGCTGGAATGCCCCTTCATCCTGCTCGACCAACCGACGCGGGGGCTGGACGTCGGCTCGATCGAGTACGTACACGACCAAATGCTGGCAATGCGCCGCGTCGGCCGTGGCCTGTTGATGATCTCGGCCAATCTCGAAGAGATTTTCCTGCTGGCCGACCGCATCGTGGTGCTGCACCGCGGGGAGATCGTCGCCGATCTGCCCGTTGAACAAGCCACCGTCGAGCTGGTGGGCCGCTATATGCTGGAAGGAAAGGCTTGACATAGATGGGAAGAGTGTTGAACGCTGTGCTTGGCGTTGTCATTGCGTTGGCGTTGGGAGCGCTGATCATGCTGGCGCAGGGCTACGATGCGTTGGCCGGCTACGCGGCGCTGTTCCAGTTTTCGCTCGGCAGCCCCTACGCGTTGGCGACCACCTTCAAAAATGCCGTCCCCCTTGTGCTCACCGGCCTTTCCGCTGCCATCGCTTTTGCCTCGGGGCCCGTCAACCTGGGCCAACCCGGACAGTTGCTGATGGGCGCGCTGGCGGCGACGATCGCCGGCCTCTATCTCGACCTGCCGCCGCTGGCGATGATTCCGACGCTGGCGCTGCTGGCAATGGCGGCCGGCGCGCTCTGGTCTGGCCTGGCTGCGCTGTTGCGTCAGGCGTTTGGAATGAGCGAGTTCATCGTCACCTTGATGCTCAACATCGTGGCGGATTACTTCACGCTGTGGGCGATCACCTATCCCTTCAAGGATCCCGCCGCCTATTCGCCGATGACGCCGCCGATTACGACGAGCGGCTGGCTGCCGGAGTTCGGCGACTGGAACAGTGCCGTCTTCTGGATGCTGGCGGCGACGGCGCTGATGTGGTTCGTGCTGGCGCGCACGCGTCCGGGCTATGAATGGCGCATCGGGGGGCAAAATTCGCTCTTCGCCCGGCTGGGTGGCTGCCCCGTGGATCGTAACTTTATCCTTGTGATGCTCCTGACCGGCGCGTTGGCGGGGCTGGCGGGCGGCCTTCTGATCATGGGCGGACCGCATCGCTTTTTGCGAGGGCTGGGCGCCAACTATGCATGGGATGGCGTCATGATCGCCATCGTCGCCAACAACAGCCTGCCCGGCGTGTTGGCATACGGCCTCTTCTTCGCCGCCATCCAGACCGGCGCGCTGGGCATGGAGCTGATCACCGCAGTGCCGAGCGAAATCGTTATGGTGCTTCAGGGCGCGCTCGTGTTGGTCATCGTGGCCAGCCGCGAGGCGCTGCATCGGTTTGCCGACCGCCTGGCCGCGCGGCGGCAGGCGCAGCGCAGGGCGCAATCTGCTCCTTTGGTGGAAAGCGCAGAACAATTATGAACATTCTCACCGGTCTGCTCAACGGCGCGATTTCAGGGGCGACGCCCATCCTGCTGGCCGCACTGGGCGGCGCCTTCACCTTCTACGCCGGCGTCTTCAACATCGCTATGGAAGGAATGATGTTGATGGCTGCCTTTTGCGCCGTGTGGGGCTCCTTTACCTTCGGATCTTGGGTTGCCGGGGTGCTGCTGGCTATCCTCGGCGCGCTGGCGCTGGCGCTGATCTTCATCGTCTTCGCCGTCTGGCTGGACACCGACGAGTTCGTCACCGGCATTGCACTCAACCTGTTTACCCTCGGCGCCACGACCTATCTGCTGCGCCAGAGCTTCGGCGTCAAGGGTGTCTTCGCCGGTCCGGGCATCGACCCGCTCCCACGGCTCCATTTCCCGCTGCTCGCCGACGTTCCTCTCCTCGGCGCCATTCTGTCCGGGCAAAATCTGATGGTCTACATCGCCGTGTTGGCGACGCTGGTCAGCGCTTTTCTGGTTTTCCGCACGCGCTTTGGTCTGCGGCTGCGCGCCGCCGGCTACAATGCGGCCAGCCTCGACTCCTCCGGCGTCTCTTCGGCGCGTGTGCGCGTCTATGCATTGCTGTTGTGCGGGGTGCTCTGCGGACTGGCAGGCGCATTTCTCTCACTCGGCTATGTCACGCTTTTCTCTGAGAACATGTCGGCGGGACGCGGGTGGATTTCGTTGGCCGCCATCATTCTCGTCAACGGCAACCCATGGGGCGTGGCGATTATCTCGCTGCTCTTCGGTTTCGCCGACGTGCTCGGCTTGCTCTTGCAAAGTTATCAGGTTCCTTCTCAATTCACCGCCATGACGCCGTACCTGGCAACGTTGGCGGCCCTGTATCTGTACGCCCGTCGTCACCGCAAGGAGCGCAGCTATGTCAACCGTTAACCCATCCACTCCTCGTCGCGCCTGGC
>JANWYX010000090.1 GCA_025055055.1 Caldilinea sp.
ACCGGCGTTAAAGTCAGTGAGCTTTGTCTGGGCGCCATGACCTTCGGCCGCGAGACGCCCGAAGAGGTCAGTCTGCAGATGATGGACCGTTTCTTCGAGGCGGGCGGCAATTTCATCGACACCGCCGATGTCTATACGCGCGGGGTCTCTGAAGAGATCGTGGGGCGCTGGATGAAAGGCAAGCGCCGCGACGCTCTGGTAATTGCCACCAAAGTGCGCTTTCCGATGGGCGAAGGCCCCAACGACGTCGGCCTCTCGCGCAAGCACATCCTGAGCGGCGTCGAGGCCAGTCTGCGCCGGCTGGGGACAGATTACATCGACCTGTATCAGGTGCACTGCTGGGACCCGGCCACGCCGCTCGAAGAGACGCTGAGCACGCTGGACATGCTGGTGCGCAGTGGCAAGGTGCGCTACATCGGCGCCAGCAACTACAGCGGCTGGCAACTTCAGAAGGCCATCGACCTGTCGAAACAGCAGGGATGGGAGCCGTTTGTTTCGCTCCAGCCGCTGTACAATCTGCTGGACCGCACGCTGGAGTGGGAGCTGGTTCCCGTCTGCCAGAACGAAGGGCTGGGCATTTTGCCGTGGAGCCCGTTGCGAGGAGGCTGGCTGAGCGGCAAGTATCGTCGCGGCATGGAGGCGCCCATCGCCGGCACACGCATCGAGCAGGCCGAGCGCGAAGGCTGGAGCGAATCGTGGAGCGCCTACGCCAACGAGCGCACCTGGCGCATCCTCGACGAACTCTTCGCCGTGGCGGAGGAGTGCGGCAGACATCCGGCGCAGGTGGCGCTGCGCTGGCTGTTGCAGCGCCCCGGCGTCACGGCGCCGATCCTCGGCGCACGCACGTTGGAGCACCTGGAGAACAACCTGGGTGCCGTGGGCTGGACGCTCTCCGACGAACAGATGCGCCGGCTGACGCAGGTGAGCGAGCCGACGCCCGTCTATCCCTATGATTTCATCGCCAATGCAGGACGAGGACGCCGATGAACCAACTTTCCACCCTTCACCATCCTGATCTTTTTGTCCAGGAGCGTTTTCCGCGCGCTTCCGCCTACGACACGGACTGGGTCATCGCCCACGAGATGGGACCCAACGTGCTTTGGTTGACCGAGTTCCTTTGTGAAGCGATGGAATTGCGACCGGGAATGCGTGTGCTGGACCTCGGCTGTGGCAAGGCGCTCAGCTCGATCTTTCTGGCGCGCGAGTTTGGACTTCAGGTATGGGCTGTAGATTTATGGGTGACTGCAACCGAGAATGCTCGGCGCATCCACGCCGCCGACCTGGATGACCGTGTCTTTCCCTTGCACGCCGATGCGCGGCAGTTGCCCTTTGCTGAAGAATTTTTCGACGCCATCATCTCGGTGGATGCTTTTGAATACTTTGGCACCGATGTATACTTCTTGCCGGGGTTGATCAAACTGCTCAAGCCTCATGGCCAAATCGGCGTCGTCAACGCCGGCCTACGACACGAAGTGGAGCAATTGCCCGACGAATGGCCGGATGACTTCTGCGCCTTTCACACGGTGGATTGGTGGCGTCGTCACTGGGCGATCACCCGTCGTGTTGCCGTGGAGACGGCCGATGATCTTCCGCATAGCCGAGACCTGTGGCTGTACTGGCACCGGCTGACCGGTGCCGTCGATGACGCTTATCTCACGTCGCCCGCCGGTGAAAACCTCACCTTTCACAGACTTGTCGCCCGGCGTGTTCATTGATGAAAAAAGGACCATGTTCAAACAAATACTTTACAGAGAACAATCCTGTGACATTTTGCACGCAGATTACGCCAAACGAGCGAGATCGATAAGGCGGCCCCGATCATCTCAGCCAGCGAGCTGATGGTCGCTGCACCGATTGCTGCGATCTGGGCGCTGATGGTTGATCTACTAGCCTGGCCGATGATTATCCACTTGCATCGAATACAAATAGATGATTGAAACATTGGCGTTTTTCGTCCCAGAAACCCTAGAGCTTCTCGGATGGTGCGCGCTTTATGCGCAGCAAATCTGCGAAAACGCCCATCTCATGTACAATAAAAAAATATGAAGATGACCAAACATGCCAAGGCGCCTGCCGAGACCACGATCGTCGTCGCCATGTCGGGAGGGGTAGATTCGTCTGTGGCGGCGGCGCTGTTGGTCGAGCGCGGCTATAACTGCATCGGCGTGATGATGCGCCTCTGGGCGGAGGTCGGCGTGGGGGAAGGCTCCACCAACAAGTGCTGCAGCCTAGAGAGCGTCCATGATGCGCGCTGCGTGGCCGACAAGCTGGGTATCCCGTTTTATTTGATCAACGTCGAGCGGCCGTTCAAAGAAAAGGTGGTGGACTTTTTCATCGACGGCTATAGCCGCGGGATCACGCCCAACCCTTGTCTCGAATGCAACCGCCACATCCGCTTCGACTATCTACTCAACTATGCGCGGCGGTTGGGCGCCGACTATCTGGCCACCGGTCACTACGCCCGGCTGCGCTACGCCGAAGATGGCAAGGTGCATCTGCTCAAAGGCGTGGATGAGATGAAGGATCAGAGCTATGTCCTGAGCGTGCTCGGTCAGGATGAACTTCATGACGTGCTCTTCCCGGTCGGGGAATATCCCAAATCGGAAGTGCGACGCATGGCCGCCGAGCGCGGCCTTCCAACTGCTTCCAAGCACGATTCGATGGATCTCTGCTTTATTTTCGACGACGACTATCGTCGTTTCCTGCGCACCTGGGCGGCGGAGGCGATGCGCCCTGGGCCGATTGTGGATCGCCACGGAAGGGTGTACGGTCAACACAGCGGCCTGCCGGGGTACACCATCGGCCAACGCAAGGGATTGGGCATCGCCGGCGCTGCAGAGCCGCTCTTTGTGCTCGAGTTGGACTATCGCAACAATGCGCTGGTGGTCGGCACGGCGGCGGAGCTGGGGCGGGATCGGCTCACCGCCGAGCGCGTGAACTGGACGCTGGATGAACCGCCGCCTGCCGGCGTGCGAGTGCAGTGCAAGATTCGCTACAAGGCGAAAGCAGTGGAGTGCACGCTCTTTCCGATCGGCCAGGATTGTGTGGAAGTGCACTTCGACGCGCCGCTGCGCGACATCACGCCGGGACAGGGCGCCGTTTTCTACGATGGAGACCTCTGTCTGGGTGGCGGCATAATTGCCCGGGTCGAGGAACCGATGAGGACAGAAATCAAGGAGTAAATCATGATGATGGGCGCCGTGCGCGATCTTCTGATTATCTTTCTGGCGCTGACCAGCATCGTCGTGTGGGTCTTGCTCGGCATCTTGATTTGGCAAATCTGGCGGCTGACCCGATTGGTGCAGCAGGAGCTGAAGCCCATGATCGCAGACACCAAGGAAACGATCGCCACGGTGCGCGGCACGGCCCAATTTATGAGCGAGAATGTCGTCGCGCCGGTGATCCAAACGAGCAGCAAATTTGCGGGGTATCGGCGTATGATGCAAGCGCTTGTAGGGAATGGGCCCTTACGCCGCACAACGCCGCCTCGCGACGGCGACGCTGCATCTGCTTTCACTTCGTCCGAGTCAACCGCTTCTTCTCAGACTTCGCCCTCTGTATAGAGTTATAATTCCCCGGCTTTTTTGGTTGAAGCGGAATTTCTTCCGCAATTCTCTGGGAAGATGATCGTCTGTAGGATATCAACCCGGGTCGTTATGTTCCACTCTGTTGCGCTTTGAAGCTCTTCGGTTATGAGTCAAACTCAAAATCGAAATGCACAAACGCCGCTCCGGAATGGGGAACAATCGGGAGATGATACGCCTCGGCGACGCTGTAGGTGAATTTTGCTCCATATAGAAAAATAAATGCCGAGTAATACGCCCAGATAAGCAGCGCCAGCGCAGACCCCGCTGCGCCGTAGATGGAACGAATTGCCGCATTTTGAATGTAATACCCCAAAATGGCGCTCCCCAGCCAGTAGCCGATGGCTGACACTGCGGCGCCGGGCAAAATGGCGCGCCAAGGCGCCCTGGCCTGCGGAAGATAGCGCAGGACGATTGCAAAGAGTGCAAAAAACAAGATGGGCGAGGCGAGCACGCGAACCAAAGTCGCCAACCAATCGACAGGATAGAATTCGCTCAAAAATTGCAAGGGAAGGGAGGCCACAACTGCACTGAAAAAGAGCAGAGCGATCGGCGTCATTCCCAGCAGCAGCGCCGCGACGACGGAGATCAGGAAGCTCCTCACCTGACGCAGCAGCGACCGGGAGAGCTGCGTGGGCGGAACGGCAATATGCCACATGGCGTTCAATGCTCCTCGTAACTGACGAAAGACGCCGGATGCGCCGAAGAGCAAAAAGCCAACGCTGAGCAAGGCGGCGCCGCTGTTCGGTCGAAAATCGATACGCGTGCGAAGGATTTCACGGATCAGTTGCGCAATTTCACTCCCCATCTCTCGCTCGATGAGGATCACCAAACGCGATTCAACGGAGACGTCGTGCAAGAACAGCGAAGCCAGATTCATCGAAAGAAGCAGCAGCGGCGCCAGCGAAAAGAGCGTCGAATAGGCGATCGCCGCAGCATAAACGGGCGCTCGCCGTTCCCTCCAACCGAAGAAAGTGTCCACAAATAGGCCGAGAATTCTGAGCCGGTCCATCTCAATAGGCAACGTTACCTCATACCCAGTGGAAAGCGGGAGAAGAGGGGAACGGGAGAAGGGGAGAACGCATTCGCTTCCCTGACACACACTTGCCGTCTATACCCAGACCTGTGAGGCCCCCATCCCAAGCGCCGTGCTTGTTGGTGGGAAAAGGGTGCTGCCCCACAATAGACCCAGCAGCGCGCCAATAAATCCTTGCTTTTGTTGTGGACGATCGCATTGCGCACCTTTGTTGCTTTGTCCGCGTCATCGAACGCCGGTGCAACTAGGTAAGACATATCCACCGCCCCTTTCTATAAAGGATGATAAGGTTTTAAAAATTTCCAGGAATTTACGCAGGAGAAGAGATTCCCGGCGTCGTGTTCGTTGATTGATTCTGCCCGTGGAAGAACAATCCGTCAAGCGAAAAAATCCGGTGACAGTGGCTGTCTTGTCCAATAGCGAGGAGAGAACGCAAACCGACAATCTTCGCATGTCGGTTGCCTTCTCCTCCTTGTGGTGTGTGAATCGGCGAGCTGTGGACTCCCACAATCTTCGCATGTAGGCAGCTCTCCGATAGGACGAAGGTGTACAGCGCTTCGTCGGAAGTCTCGTCATGAAAGATAGAACAAAGACGTTAACGATTGATGGTTGTAAGGTTAAGGTGCATTTAACGCTGCGGCAATGCTCAATCGGGCAACACCGCAATGCAGTCGACTTCGATCAGCATCTGTCCGATCAAGCCGGCCTGCACCGTTGTACGCGCAGGATATGGCTCCACTGCAAATTGACGATAGATTTCGTTCATTTCGGCAAAGTCGAGCACGTTGGCGAGGTAGACATTCACTTTCACAACGTTTCGCCAGCCGACGCCGGCCGCCTCCAAAATCAGCTCGATGTTGCGGAAGGTGCGTTCGGCTTGCTCGCGAAACGTTCCAGGCTGGAAGGTGTTGGTCGTTGGGTCGAACGATCCCTGGCCGGAAACATAGAGCATGCGCCCGCCGGCGACGATCGCCTGTGAGTACGGTGCAGAAGGGATGACTGCTTTTTCCGAAAAAATAACTTCGCGCATGATGAACTCCTTTTTTTTGGTGTTTCGCAAATGCCCTTTGGAAGAAAGATCGCACCGAAACTTATAGCCGCTTATCGTGCGTTGTAAGTTGGATGGCGCCCTCTTCGGTGATCAGAAAGGCGTCCTCAAGCCGCACACCGATCTCTCCCGGGAAATAGACGCCCGGCTCCAACAAGACAACCATTCCCGGCTCCAGAATTTCCCGACTGTGCGGGACGATACGCGGAGCTTCATGGCCGGTGACGCCGACGCCGTGGCCGGAGTGGTGCGGATAAACGGGATAGCCGGCATCGGCGATGAAGCGGCGCAATCGCCGATCGATTTCTCCGGCGACAGCGCCGGGGCGCAGCAGGCTGGCGCCAAACGCCAGCGCCTCGCCGACCACCTGATGAATGGCCTGCTGTTGCGGTGTGGGCGCGTCGGCGACGTAGGTAGCGCAACTGTCGCTCCAGTAGCCATAACGAATCGTGCTAAGATCGACGATAATCGAGTCTCCGGGGCGCAACGCATGGTCCAACGGCCACCCGCCGATATTTTCGGTGCGATAGCCGACGACGCAATCGTTCCCCATCGGCACGCGACAGCCGGCCGCTGCTTCCACCGCCTGCCGAGCCGCCAACCAGACATCGATCTCTCGAGCGCCCGCATGCACTGCTTTTCGGGCCGCAGCATGGGCAATATCCGTCAGCCGAAAATTCTCGCGCAGTTTTTGCAGTTCCTCTTCTGTTTTGATGGCACGCAGGGACGCCAGCCAGCCGTCGATGGGAGTCCAATGTGCAGCGGCGAAAAGGGCACCGAACATGGCATCGCGTACCGCTGCAGGGATCATCCAACTCTCCAGGCCGATTCGCCGAAAAAGCCCGCTACTGCTGCGCCTCTCCCAAAGGCTACGCAAGACTGCACGCAAATGCGTTGCACTGTCTATCGGCGCCTCGATTGTATAGCCTTGGTAAGTGAGAACGTCGCCGTCCGGCTCTGCGGCGAAAGGCGCAGCCGCTCCCGCCAATCCGTCGACGACGATCAGGGTGAAGCGCTCGCCATCCCACCAGACCAGCGGCGGCGCAGCAGCGAAAGGATGCGGCCCGGTCTGGATCGGCGGCGCAAAGCCGGTGAGCCAGGTCACGCTGGCAGGGCTGGCAAAGAAGGCGGCGTCGATTCCTTTTTCGCGCAACAATTCGCCGGCGCGCCGGCGCTGTTGTTCGTGCACGGCGGCTCCTTTGGCATTGTGGTGAAGGAGACAAGCAAGCTCTAGTATAACAGAAGGATGTGCGCCTCGACGAAAAGAGGGTGAGAAAAAGAAAATCGGAGAGAGCTTGACGTCAAGGGGCTGAAGCACCTCGGCAAGAAAATATTGCCGCTCCCCTGAAACACCGGTCCCATCTTGTGCTAAAGGCCAGAGTAGGACAAAATTTTTCTGGATTGCATCCGATGTCGTTAGAACTCAGGCGGCGATCTGGAGATCTGTTGTCGTAGACGGTTGCTTGGCAAGTTGACGATCGATCGCCGTCGCCAGCTCTGAGACGTCGATGGCGTATTCTATTTCGTTGCTCCCGCTGCGGTGCACTATAAACTCCCAGGGCATTTCTCCATTGACCCGCCAGGCTCGAATGACAAAAACACAGTGCGCCATCGGTCCGGATTGTCCTTTCATGGGCTTTCTACTTCCTTATGTCGTCATCTGTAGAGAGGATTTGCGGTGATCATTGTGCATATCGTACCGGAGTTTCGTCAAAAACTCGTCAAACGCCATCTTGGCTCTTCCGGCAGAAGGCGATTCTGTGTTTTCCGGCGGTGGAGCTACAATAGTTTACAGTGCGCAATCGCTTGAGAAGATGGAATCAGGCGTCTCATCGCAGACGCCTCATCCGTGCACGAGCCGTCTACCTTGTTCGGCAACGGCCGGGTTCGACGAAACGATTCAGGCAAAGGTCTAGAAATGTTTGAACTGATCCTTCGCAATGGCGTGATCGTGGACGGACAAAATCGGCCGCGGTACGAAGCCGATATTGGTGTCGTGCACGATCGCATCGCCGCCATTGGCCGGCTCGGCGACGCGGAGGCGCAAACCGTGATCGACGCAAGCGGCTTGGTGGTGGCGCCCGGCTTCATCGACGTGCACACGCACTCCGACGCAATTCTGTTGTCGCAGCCTCACCTCGTCTCCAAGACTATGCAGGGGTTCACAACAGAGTTTTTGATGCTCGATGGGATTTCATACGCGCCGGTCAATCGGCGAACGGTGCACGCCTGGATTCAGTACCTTCGCTCCCTGAACGGTCTGCGCTTCGAGCAGTACGCGGGCTGGGAAAGCATCGCAGATTTCATGAGCCTGCTCGACGGCAAGACGGCGCAGAACGTAGCCACTTTTATTCCATACGCCAACGTGCGAACGCTGGCGATGAATCCGGGCGAACAGCGTCCCAATGACTATCAGCGGGTCGATCTGCAGAGTCTGGTGCGCCAGGGCATGGCGGACGGCGCGTGCGGTCTATCGACCGGCCTGGACTATGTGGAGCAATGCTTCGCCTCGACGGACGAGCTGGTCGCAGCGTGCCAGGGGATGCGTGCAGAACAAGGCGTCTATGTCACCCATGTGCGCTACGCGCTCGGCACGCTCGAGGGAGTCAAAGAGGCGGTGGAAATCGGCCGCCGCGCCGGCGTGCCTGTGCATATCTCCCATCTCAAGGGGCGAAGCGAGGAGGAAGTGGAGGCGCTGATCGATTACATCGACCTGGTCGCCGTCAACGAAGTCGACTTCACCTTCGACTGCTATCCATACATGAGTTCTTCGACAATGTTACAGTATCTGCTGCCTCAGGAAATTTGGCGCGATGGAGTCTTCGGCGCCTTTGCCCGATTGACCGATCCCACTCTCCGCGACCGCTTTCAACGCCGGTTGGACACCCTCGACCTGTCGTCGATCACCTTTGCCTGGATGCCGGGGCGCCAGAATCGCCAGCTTGCCGGCATGACGCTGGAGCAGTACGCGCGGCGAACAAAACGTCGCCCTGCGGATGCGCTATGCGACCTCTTGATCGAGGAAAGCATGGCCGTGCTGCTGGTCTTTCACAGCGACGAGCGCGGGTTAGAGGCCGAATTCCTCGCCCATCCCTGCTCTATGCTGGGAAGCGACGGCATCTTTTTCGCCGAGGGCAAGATTCACCCTCGGCAGTACGGCTCCGCCGCGCGGTTGCTGGGCCATTACGTGCGGCGCAAACGGCTTTTCTCGCTAGAAGAGGCCGTTTACAAATTGAGCGGCTTTGCCGCAGCCCGTTTTAAACTCAAAAACCGCGGCGTGATCCGCAGGGGGGCCTACGCCGATCTCGTCGTCTTCGATCCGGAGACGATCGCCGACAACGCCACCTTCGACGACCCTCACCAACCGGCGACCGGCGTCGAGCACGTGATCGTCAACGGCGCGCCGATTGTGCTGCACGGCAAGCCGGTGAGCAGCGCCTTGCCGGGACGGTATTTGCGATTTGGCGCCGAATAGGGCGCTTGGGCAAAGCAATTATTCTTCCGGAACAACAGGAAAGGACACAAAACAAGATGAAACGTTCTTTGATGGTCTGGGGCGGCTGGGAAGGCCATGAGCCACTGCAGTGCGTGCAGATCTTTGCGCCGTTGATGGAGGCGGCCGGCTTCAGCGTGGACATCGTCAATTCGCTCGAGATTTATACCGACGTGGAACGGCTGCGCAGCTACAACGTCATCACGCAGGTCTACACGATGAGCACGATCACGCCGGAGCAGGAGAAGGGACTGCTCGACGCCATCGAAAGCGGCGTAGGTTTCGCCGGCTGGCACGGCGGCATGGCGGACGCCTTCCGCAACAATCCCAACTACCAGTTCATGGTGGGCGGCCAGTGGGTGGCCCATCCCGGCAACATCATCGATTACACGGTCAACATCGTTCACCGCGAGGATCCGATCACGGCGGGTTTGTCCGATTTCCGGATGCACTCTGAGCAATATTACATGCACGTCGACCCCTCCAACGAGGTGTTGGCGACAACGACCTTCAGCGGCGAATATTGCCCCTGGATCGAAGGAGTGGTAATGCCGGTGGTCTGGAAACGACGCTGGGGCGCCGGTCGGGTTTTCTATGCCTCGGTCGGGCACGTCGCCGCCGACTTCGACGTGCCGGAAGCCAGAGAGATTGTCCGCCGCGGCCTGTTATGGGCTGCTAAAGAATTTTGAGGTTTTATGAGCAAGTTTCACCCTGTCTCTGTAGGTGTCATCGGCTGTGGCAATATCAGCGGCGCCTACATGCGCATGCTGAAAACCCTCCCTATCGTGCGAGTGGTCGCCTGCGCCGATCTACGGCCGGAGGCCGCCCAAGCGCTGGCCGAGCAGTATCAGGTGCCATGCGTGCTCTCCGTCGAGGCTTTGCTGGCCGACCCCCAGATCGAGATCGTGTTGAATTTGACCGTACCGCAGGCACACGGCGCAATCGCCATCGCCGCCCTCGAGGCGGGAAAGTCGGTCTACAATGAAAAGCCGCTGGCCCTCACGCGCGAGGAGGGACGCCGCATGTTGGTATTGGCTGCGCAGAAGGGGCTGCGCGTTGGCGGCGCGCCGGACACTTTCCTCGGTGGTGGACTACAGACCTGTCGCGAGATAATCGACGCCGGCGTCATCGGTGAACCGGTGGCAGCCACGGCGTTCATGATGAGCCGCGGCCATGAGCACTGGCATCCCAACCCGGCCTTTTATTACCAAAAAGGCGGCGGCCCGATGTTCGACATGGGCCCCTATTACCTCACCGCCCTGGTGACCCTGCTGGGGCCGGTGCGTCGCGTCACCGGCGCCACGCGCATCACGCGGCCGCAGCGCATCATCACCAGCCGGCCTCGCTACGGCGAAGTCATCGAGGTGGAGACGCCCACGCACGTCGCCGGGCTGCTCGACTTCGCCGCCGGCCCGATTGGAACGATCATCACCACCTTCGACGCGCAGGCTTCCAACCTGCCCTGGATTGAAATCTACGGGACAAAAGGCACGCTGGCTGCGCCCGATCCGAACACCTTCGGCGGGCCGGTGCGCGTGCGCCTCGCCGGCGACGACGCCTGGAAAGAAATTCCGGTGACACGTCCCTACACAGACAACAGCCGTGGGTTGGGACTGGCCGATATGGCGGAGGGGATGCGCACAGGACGACCCCATCGTGCCAGCGGCGAGTTGGCCTACCACGTGCTCGACATCATGCACGCCATTCACGAGGCTTCGGACGAAGGGCGACATCTCTTGCTGGAGAGCACGTGCGAACGACCTGAGCCGCTGAACGTTGCATAAACGATATGCATGTGGTCGGTGCGTGTTGTGTGGCGCGTTCGCATGAACCGTGCAACACGCACCTCGTTCTCTTCCGCCTACCCTAGACAAGACGCCAGCTCTTCCACCGAGGCATTGCCGCCGCTCAAAATCAGCGCAATGCGCTTCCCCGCAACCCGCTCTCGAAGCCTGAGTGCGGCCGCCAGAGGTGCTGCGCCGGCCGGCTCGGCCAACGTCTTCGCCTTTTCCAGATAGATGCGCATGGCCCAGAACATCTCGGCGTCTTCGACGAGCACAAAATCATCGAGATGCTCCCACAGGATGGCCTGCGGCATCATAAACGGTGCGCCTGTAGCCAGGCCTGCAGCGCACGTGGCGATCGGCGCCGTGCGTTCGCCGTGCGCCTGCCAGGTGAGAAACGCCGCCGGCGCTCCCGCCGCCCCCACACCGATGACTTGAACCTCTGGATTGAGCGTTTTCGCCACCAGACACGCACCGGCCGCAGCCGCTTCCCCCACCCACAGGGACGAAAATCATCTCCACATCAGGCTGGCTTTCAAGAATTTCCAGCGTATGGGTGGCAACGCCTGCGATCAGCAGCGGCTCATCCCCCGAAGAGATGAACCGCAATCCCTGCTCCTGCTCCAACGTCAGGCAATGGCGTTTGCTCGCCTCGAAATCGGCGCCATGGAAGACCACCTCGGCACCATAGGCGCGCATGGCGTTGACCTTGACGGGATTGGCGCCTTCCGGCACGACGATGACGGCGCGCACGCCGAAAAGCTGCGCGGCATAGGCGATCGACTGGCCATGATTGCCTGTAGAGGCCGTCACTACGCCGCGCCGCCTCTCCTCCGCCGTCAAATGCGCCATGAAGTTGATCCCGCCGCGCACCTTGAACGCCCCGATCGGCTGGTAGTTCTCGTGCTTGACGTACACCGTGGCGTTCAGCAAGGCGTCTAGCTGTGGATGGTGATGTAGCGGCGTCGGTGACAGATGCGCGGCGATCACCCTGCGCGCATGAAGCACATCTCGAAAAGTAGGCGACATTTGCGCTTGAATCATAGTGGTTCTCGGAATGGATGGGATGATTTTTTTGGTCATTCTCTTGTAATTGAGACATTGCAGAGGATCACGGCGAACGGTGGATTTGTCAAGTCACACAGAGGCGCAACAAGGGACGCCATCGCATCGCCGTTGGGGCGCCCTCAGCCCGGTGAGCATCGGACAAGCAGACGCCGGTTCACATGCAAGGCCAACCAGAAAGAGTGGGCGGCACCCAGAAAGCGAGTTGTGAATCGCCTCGAAATGCAGTACAATAGAAAGCAGCCGGCTTGTTGGATTTTTCACAATTTAGATTTTTACATTTGGATTTTTCATAATGCGGAGGCGCCCTTCATGAGAGACATGACGGTGCTCGAGGCGAAGCGCTATGGCGTCATCACATGCGGGCCGCATCAAAAGTTGCTGGCCGCCGCCTGCACCATGCAGGAGCACAACATCAGCGCGCTGGTCGTCGTCGACGAAGAGGGGTATCTGATCGGCGTCATCACGCGTACCGACCTCGTGCGCGCCTGCTACGAACGAATGGACTGGGAGCAACAGCCGGTGCAGACCTATATGAACACCGATGTCGCCACCGTCTTTCTGAACGACCCCTTGCAAAAGGTGATGGAACTGCTGCTCAACCGCCACATCCACCGCGTGGTCGCAGTCGAGGCGGTGGATGGCCGACTCAAGCCGAGAGGCGTCCTATCGGCGGCGGATATTGTCTACCATATGGCGCGCTGTCATTATTAACCACCGATCGAGGCTAATTACCGCTTTAGCACCTACCGTTAGGCATAAGGAATTTCCATTCAAGGGAACTGACCGTTACTCTGGCCCAGCCCCTTCGTCTTGATCGATAGGAACAAAAAATCTCGAACATGGTGAAACCCGTAGCGTCGTGAGAGAAGAAAAGGTTTGCATCCCTATGCAAGGAAGGAGCAGTGAAATGACAAGGCGCAGCGTACTATCGTCTGGCGTGCGGGCTGGATCGCTGCTGTTGGCGCTAGCTATCGTGCTGGCTGCGGCGTTGACGCCGGCCATTGCACGCGCCGCTCCGCAGGAAAGTGTGCCTGCCGCCGTGACGGCGAGCAGAGGATGTGTGGCGTATCATTACGTCCGCCCCGGCGAAAACCTGACGCGCATCTCGCGCATCTACGGGGTGAGCGTCTGGCACATCGCTCAGGTGAACGGCATCCGCAATCCCAGCTTGATTTATGTGGGGCAGGTGCTGTGCATTCCCAGCACATACCACCCGCCGGCGCCACCCCCGCCCGCTTTTTGCGGTCAATATTACACGGTGACATTAGGAGACACCCTCAGTAGCATCGCGCGGCGCTGCGGCACCACCGTGCGTTCGCTGGTCTATTTGAATGGCATCTCCAACCCGAATTACATCCGGGCAGGTCAGGTGCTGCGCATCTATTAGAAAGCTGTCATTCTGTCTGCAAGAAGAGACGAGCGTCTTTCTCCTCGCGGCAATCGTTTTTCAGGAGCTTTGGCGCTTCCTGGAAAACGATTGCTTAAATTCTGTGCATGCGCCATTGCCACCGGCGATAGCCTCGCATTTCTGTCAACGTGGACCGAATCATGCGCATCGTCATCACTGCCGACCTGCATTATCGCCCCGCCCATAGAAGTCGATATCTCGCTTTCGCCGAGCGTATCGCAGGCCAACGTCCAGATTGTCTGATTCTGGCCGGCGATCTCGGCCATCCGTTGCGGCTCTTTCAACGTGTATTGGAGATGTTCGAGCCGTTGCGTTGTCTCAAGCTGTTGGTGACGGGCAACCACGACCTCTATTGCAGCGAGCACGACAGCCGCACCTTGTGGGAATCGGTTTTGCCGGCGGTGATTCAAGACGCCGGTTTTCTGTGGCTGGAAGAAGAGACGGTGCAGATCGGCGATCTGGGCGTCTGCGGCACTATGGGCTGGTATGATTATTCGACCAGTGAGCCGACGCTCGATCTGCCGGACGAAGCCTATCCGCTGCTCAAGACCCTGGTGAACCACGACGCCGATTACATCAACTGGCCCTGGAGTGATCGCGCCATGGCGCGCTATCTGGCGCGCAGCTTCGAGCGCCGCCTGGCCGACCTGGAGGCGAACCCTTCCATCCGTCGCATCCTGGTAATCACGCACATGCCGATTTTCGACGAAGTGATTCCCTCGTATCCGGAGTGTGAACGACTGAGTCTTCTGCGCGCCTACATGGGCAACCTGGCGCTCGGCGAAATGGTGCGCTCTTCAGCCAAGGTCACCCATGTAGTGAGCGGGCATCTTCATCGCAGCGGGTGCTATTGCATCGCCGGCGCCTATCGGGAGATCGATCATCGCCTCATTGGCGTCTGTGACGGGCTGCCCGAAATCGTCACCCTCAGGTTTGATTAATCCTCACGCCAGGCCGCCGTCCTAGGGGCTTTCAAAGCGTATTGTGCGAAGTCGCAGACAGGGCGATAACCGATCTGCTGATAGATGTGGTTGGAGGTCGGATTGGCAAGGTCGGTGAAAAGGGTGCAGAACGCCTTGCCTTCGTCGAGGATGCGCTGGCTGAGCGCCGCCACGCAGGCGCTGGCGTAGCCTCGCCCGCGCAGGTGTGGAGGCGTATAGACGGGGCCGATGGAGGTGCCATGCGGCAGATTTCTTCCTTTCGCAGCCAGAGAGACCGGTTTTCCATCCATCTCCCAGAGGTAAACGCTTCCGTCCTCGATCGACGTCGCAATTTGCTCCTTCCGTGGCGGTGGATCCGCCGGGGTGGCTTCATCATGAAATTCCAGATACCACTGATACACACAGTCGAGGTCGCCGAACGAAGCCTGCCGTAGACGGCCGGGCGTTGGCGCCGGCGGAATCACGACGCGCAGCTCATAGACACGCAGTCGCATGATCACTTCGGCGTCACCGCCGAGACGTCGCCAGGCTGCTGCGAAGGCACGGGCAACTGACGCAACTCCGTTCACGGTTGGTGCAGGCCCCCGGTTCACGAGCAGTTCACGCGCCAACAGCTCCATCGCCGCCGAGACGTCGCCACCTTCTCTGGCGGCGACCACCAGACCGCGCGGCGGCGTCATGAGCGCTGCAGCCACCAACGCCTCCTCAAGGTGTACTGTGGCCAGATACGGGCGATGCTCAAAGCGCTCCGGGTGATGTTTGAGACGCAACGCCAATCCGAGCAGCAGCCCATGTTTCACTTCCTCACGAAGCAGCTCAGATTCCGTCGCAGCGAGAAAGGCATCGACGGCCTCATACGAGACGAGCTTCATGCCCCTTCGCTATCCGCCATCTCCCGGTCGTACAAAATCATGTCCAGGTCACCGGGAGAATGGCCAAGCTGCGTCAACACCTGGGCGATCTCGGCGCGATGCTGCGTGCCGTGGTTGACCACGTGCATCAGAATATGCCAGAGCGTGCTCGAAAACGGACGACCGGCTGTTGTGACGTAGGCCAGTGGCTGCGAAAGGTCATCCTCCGTCAGCGAGGCCAAATAGGCGCGCATAGCGGTTTCCTCGTCGGCCCAGCGCGCTGCGATAGATTCCACCGTTGGAAATTCTCGAGGGTCTAGCATGGCGCTGGGCGAACGATGCTCCTGACAACGAATGCGCCACAGCCACTCGGCGCCCATCATGTGCACCAACACATCTCGAATGCTTCCCCAGCTCAGATTCTGCGGCGCTACCAGTTCTTCCGGAGACAATTGTGCAGCCGCCTCCAGAATTTTGCGATTGGCCCAGTA
>JANWYX010000199.1 GCA_025055055.1 Caldilinea sp.
CAAGGAGCGCGCTTTGGCCGCACGTCGTCGCACAGTGTAGCCGACAAGCACGGCCAAGCGCAACACCGCCTGCAAGGCGCGCAAATGAAAGCCGTAGTAGGCATGCTCAGGTCCGGGCGCCGCGCCCTTCAACTCCGGGTCCCACCAGATGAAGCGATTGGGCGCATAGCGAGCGTAGGTCGCATAAAAAGGCTGAAGGTGAAAAGGGATTGCCCGAAACGCCAGCGCCGGCGCCACCATTACGGCGCGATCGATGTCCTCGCGATGTTGCGCCAGCCATGCCGTCACAAGGCCGCCCATGGAGAGACCCATGACCATGACGTAACGCCCTAACCCTCGTGCAATGTCCACGGCGGCCATGCCGGTGCGCACCAGCTCTTCTGAGGTTAACTGCATCAGTTCTTTGGGCGCCCGATTATACAGACCGTGGTGGGGGAAGCGAGGAACATAAACGTTGTAGCCACGTTCATAATAGCGTTGCGCCAAGGCGTAAAATTGTCGGGGGCAGTTGGTGAAACCATGCAGAAGCACAATCGCTCGATCGGTTTGTCGTCCGTGCGTAAAAAGCCTGGCGGCGCAATCCGGACGCATGCCCGGAACGCGCTCCGCCATCTGGGATTGGGCGGCTTCTACAGCCGAGTCAAACTCTTTCTGAGGACGCGCTGCAGGAATATCCTGCAGAGGAGGCTGCAGCCACAGGCGTTCATAGCCTAAATAGCCCATCGCTGCGCCGGCAATGAGCCAGCCAATCTTATTCGCCTTGCCCATAGTTTCTGTTCACCGGAATGCAAACCTTTCTGCACACATCGCTATTGAAGGAGGGCAAGCACGTCGCGCCCCACGACAATACGAATGTCAACCGGCGCCGAAGCCGCCAGTCCGTTGATCTGTGCTTGGTCTGCATCCAGGTTCAATTGACTGGAGACCATGGCCGCCACGCTGTCCGCCACTCCGTAGTTGATGACGATCGTTTGCAGGTAATCGCTGCGATCGGCCTGGCCGATCGAAGTGATCTGCCAGCCCTGTCTTTGTAGAAACTCCGCTGCACGCGCCGCCGCTTCCGGTTGCGAGGTGCCGTTGAGAATTTCGATGCGCACAGAGGCCGGGTTGGTCACCGCAATCTTTTCGACCCCGGTCGGCGCATCGATCGCAGCGAAGAATGCGTTAAGGGCTGTGCGCACGCGCGCCCGGTCGGGTAGCAGGATCCATGCGCCTTCGCTGCTGAAAGTCTCTTCGCCGTAGCGATTGTCCAGCACCAACTGTTCGACCTGGCCCCGGCTTTGCTCCTGCAGCCGTTTGGCCAACTCGATCGCCAGTTGAATCGGGAGATCCGTCTGGACGCTATTTTGCATGGTCATGAGCAACTGCGGTGCTCTCGTCAGAAGCTGCGGCAGCGTGCCTGCATCCAGCACCTGTTGCACGGCAGCGCGGATGACGTCCTGTTGTCGTCGGGCACGGCCATAGTCGCTGTCGCCGTGGCGGGTGCGCACGTACTTCAACGCCGTCTCCCCGTCCAAATGGTGCACGCCGGCGTCCAGGTGAAAGGTTTCGACGCCATAGTCCGGCGTGGGATATTCCTCATCGTGGATGGTGTAAGGGACTTCGACCGTGACGCCGCCGATCAAATCGATCATCTGTCGAAAGCCGTCGAAGTTCACACGCACGTAATAGTCCACCGGCCTTCCAACAAAGCTGCTGACCGTATCTTTGATCAACTGCGGTCCGCCGCCGGGATAGCGATGCAACTCGCCGAGCATATACGCCGTGTTAATCTTAGTGGTGACGCCCAACGCCGGAATCGGCACCCACAAGTCACGCGGCAGTGAGAGCATGCCGACGGCGCCTGTGTTGGGGTTGAAAGAGAGCAAAATGATGGTGTCGGTGCGAGGCGGCCCATACTCATCCGGACGTTCATCGGTGCCCAGCAGCAGAATGTTGACGACGGGCTGCTGCGTAGGCGCATCTATATGCTCGAGCGAGTCGTCCGCCGACGCCGCCGTCTGCTCTTGCGGGGGTGCGATCAACTCTGGCTGCATGGCGTCGTTGCCCTTCACCGGTTTCACGATTTTGTCCAGCTCGAACAAGATCGACGAACGGACGACGCGCTGCTGCGCCCAGTCGTGCAGATGCACGCCGGCGACGATCGCCAAGATCAAAGCAAAGAATCCATACGCAATTGTCACGCCGATTGCCAGGCGGGAAGCGCCCTCCTGTGCGTTCTCTCCCGCCGAAGCAACAGGCGTCGGATGCAGACGAAATTGCTTCGACATATCATTGCGAGTATATCAAAGCCAATCATCACCGACAATTCAGACGGGCGTTAGAATTGAAGGTTGAGCCATGGGGAGCGGCTGCGCCAACCTTGCCGAGAGAGTATTTCTGAGGGAACACCGGCTGCCTTCTTTCGTCAGCGAGGCAAGCTCTCCTGGAACAGATTGTTGCCTGCCAAAATATATTGGACGTTGTGTGCACGGTCGACGAAGATCGCTCTGAGGTTGCGCAGAGGAGCGCCCTCGGCGGCCTGGAATTGTTCCAGGTATGCACCGCTTTCTTTGTCGAACACCAGAATGCGCTCCAACAGGCGATCGACCAGATAAACGGCGTCGTCGCCGTCCTGGCCCACCCACAGATCGGTTCCTTCCGCCGGCGGAGTGATGCTGTTGTCCAACCCAAAAGGAAGTTGCTCGCCGGAGCGATAGCGAACCACCTTGCCATCTTTGTAGAGCAGCCAGATGTCTCCGTCGATGCGCATAGCCGCCAGATTCGAGAGATTCACCAGCGTTGGAACCTGAAACCAGGAAATCGGATTGTTGTACGCGCCTGCTTCATACCGATAAATCTGATTGGTCCCCTCATCGGCCACGTAGAGGCGCCCCAGATAGGTTTCGATCTGCGTTGCTTTGATCCATTGCGGCCCATCGCCAAAGCGCACAAGCGAAGCGCCGTCCACTTGGTGGTTGTAACGAAAGATTTGATTGTTGTCATCGAGCACGAGCAGGCTGGATTTGTCGTCGTAGCCGGGGATCGGCGGTTGCCAGGCAAGGTCGATCGGCGCCCCCACCGTAACGCTGCCCACGCTCTCACCCATACGCAGGACGATCTGTGCATCGGAAGAGGTCAAACTTTCGCCGTCCGGCCCCAGCCGATAGTAGAGAATTTCATTGCGTCCGCCGTCCAGCACGTAGATGTCCGGGCCGATCACCATCAGTTGCTGTGGCGCGCGCTCGGGTGGAAAGGAAATGAGGGGAAGTGTCAGGCCGTATAGAAACGTGATGCGCTCAACGGCCATGCGGTCGCGCTCGATCAACTGCATGAGCTCGACGCTGCGTTCGGTGCGTCCGCCGATCTCTTCGGCGCGACGCACGAAGGCGGCGGCTTCGGTTAACAGCGCGCGCGCGGTGGTGGCGTCCTCCTGATCGAGCGCCTGTACGGCGGTGGCATAGCGCGCCTCCGCCAGCTTGACCAATTGTTCGGCTTCTGCGGCGCCCACGGCAGCCTGTCGCCAGTACAACGTCCCTACAACGGCCGGGATCAGGCACAACAAAATCACGGCAAGGGTGACGAACAGTCGCGCTCGTCCGCCTGTCGTCGGAGGCGGTAGAACAAGCGGTTCCGGCGCCGGGCGCACTTTGGGCGGCGGAGAGGATGGTGACGTATAGGCGCCGGCGCTCGTCGCTTGCGCCATCAGCGGCGTCGCCGAAGCCGGGTTACGCTCCGGCAATATGCCGGCGGCGAAGGCGCGCAGGTCTTCCAGATAATCGAGCGCCTTGGTCGCCAGGCGAGCCGCCGGTGATCGTTGCGCAGAGTGTTTGGCAGATTTTGCCGTCGGTTTCCCATCGAATTCAGCGTCCTCGAAGCGGAGCGGCCGGTCAAAGGGCGCTTCTGGTTGAGCTCTTTCCGCAGCGCCGAAGCGCAGCGTGGGCTGGGTAGAGGAAGCAGAGGGCGCATCCTCTGTCGGCGGCGCCTCGGGGGCACGAATGATGGGCGGCGATGCGTTGAGCGCCGTGGGCAGGCCGCCGGCGGACCGGTCAGGCGACGACGATGGAGGCGTCGGGTGTTCGTCGCCGGAGAGCGCAGGCGGCGATGCAGCGTTGGTGGGATTGGGTTCGATTACCATGACAAACCCCGGCACATCGCCGCGGCCGGCCTGCTTGCGCAAACCGTCGGCGGCGTCGATGCAACTCTCCGCCTCCACATAGGCGGCGGTTCCGGCAAGCGTGCGCACCGGAACCAGATCGAGCCATGCACCGCTGGCCGCCAACATGGCGGTGCTTGCGCCGATCTTTTGGCGATGCAGCGGCCACAAAGCCAGGGTGGCCTCCTCACCTCTTTGATGGGCCGCCAGACGGTCGGGCGGAAAAACGCCCACCGAACCGTCCTCATTGGTCACGAGGGCGAATGCGCTTCCCACGCCTATCAGCGCCAGCCGGTCTGCCAGGATGCCTACGCAGACGACACCTGCCCGCCAACGCAGCGAGTGACGCTCTACCTCCGCCGCAATGAGCGCCTGCGCACGACGCGCAGTTTCGGTAATCACGTGCGATTGGGTGCCGCGTTCCGAGTAGTAAGTGCGCTGCATGGCGCTGAGAACGCGCTCGGTCAGCAGCTCGACGTCCGGCACACCGTGCAGATCGACGAGGGCGCAGAACGCCCCCCGTTGTGCTTGCGGCGAACCTTCCACCGGTACAACGACGCGGACGCCGGTTGAGACTTCATCGCTTCCTTCGGCCAGATAGGATACGTAGATCGGCATGAGCAGCTGAATGATGGCTGGTCTGTTGTTCGCTTGCATGAATTGTAGCGCGATGCAGCTTCGATGTCAACGTGAATCGCAGAATGCAGAGGTCGCGCCTCTCCTCAGCGTCGATTTGGGTGGGATTGCCTCTTGCGCCGCCTCTGATTTCGTGCTATTACGTAACCAATCGAAACGATCGAAGGCAATGACCGAAAGGATTTTGGGATCATGGCAGCATTGTGCGTCGAATGTGACGCAGAGCTAAACCTGATGGGCCGGGTGCGTCTCGGACAGCGCATCGTCTGCCCGAACTGCGGCGTTCAGTTGGAGATCATCAGCCTCCGTCCGATCGAGGTAGATATTGCCTATGACGACAGCGAGGAATGGGATGATTTCGATGGGTACGGCCTGGAGGATGAGCAAGACCTCGACGATCTCGACGAGCTGGCGCGGCTGGAGGGCAACCAACTGAACGATGAATTCGATGACGAGTTTTTGGACGATGACGAGTTTGAGGATGATGCGTTTGACGACGAATTCGACGATTTTGACGAAGAGGATGAGGATGTAATCGGGCGTCCTTCCTATTAGCAACTTTGCCTTAGCAACTTTGCCGGTTCACGCCGGAAGACGATAATTCGTTGCCCTTGGCTCCCGGCTGTTTTCGGTCGCCTGCATGCAATCCTCATGGCATCACGGTATCTTGTTCCGGCGGCGGTGTGGCGCGTCGAAGAAGAGATCAAGCGTAGTCGCTTCATCACGACGATCGGTTACGCGCCGACCGTGGAAGAGGCGCGTGGATTTATTGCGTCGGTGCGTCGGGAATTCTCCGACGCCCATCACAACTGTTGGGCCTATGTGGTCGGGCCGCCCGGCGCCACTGCTCAGATCGGCATGAGCGACGACGGTGAGCCGCATGGCTCGGCCGGTCGCCCGATGTTGACCGTCCTTCTCCATTCCGGCGTCGGCGATATTTGCGCCGTGGTGACTCGGTATTTTGGCGGCGTGTTGCTCGGCGTAGGAGGATTGGTACGCGCCTACAGCGGCGGCGTGCAATTGGCGCTGTCCAGTTTACCGACTCGTCGGCGCGTGCCCACTGTGCTGCTGGACGTCCTGCTCGACTATAGCGCCGTTACGCTTCTGCAACGTCTTTTGCCTACGTATGAAGCCGGCATCGTCGCTCAGGAGTTCGGCGTCGACGCCGGCTTTCGCATCGAGCTGCCCGTGAGCCGGCTCGACGCCTTTTGCGATGCGCTCATTGAAGCAACCCACGGTCAGGCGCTGCTGGAAGTAGCCACGGGCGAGCAACGATGAGTTCTCGAAACGGACCTTTTATAGACGAGATGCAAAGTGCGCAGAGATTCTGTGGGCGGAAACTCTTGCGCTTAGCGCCTCTTTAGGATGTTTGTGGGGGGTGCATTGGGGAATGAAGTCGCAAGAGTTGCACAGAAAGTTGTGCAGTTACAGTTGGGTGAAGTCCTTCTTCTAGGAGCATATAGCTTTCCGGACGGCTCTAAGCTTTCCGGAAGACGGCCAAAAAATCCATTTACACCACAAGTAAACAGGGAGAAAAGAAGATGGCTTTGTATGGTGGAATCGAAGCGGGCGGAACCAAGTTTGTCTGCGCCGTCGCCGGCGGCCCCGATGACTATCGCGATGAGATTCGTTTCCCGACAACCACCCCTGAAGAGACGCTTGCCCGGGCGATCG
>JANWYX010000204.1 GCA_025055055.1 Caldilinea sp.
TCACAGGCGTGTCCGGCCCAAGCGGCTGCGTCAGATCGACGACGCGCACTGCGCCGCTGCGCAGCGCCTCGACCAGTTGAGAAAGAACAGAGTTGCTCATAATGCTTTGATTTCTCCTTGCATTGATGATGGTGATTCAGACGCCTTCCTGACGTGTTCGGCAATCCAGCGTTTGAACAGGAACGCATTTTCCGGCAACTGAAAGTGCATCCCGTAATGATCCGGCCCAACGGCTTCAACCTTTGCCACGATCACGCTAAGTGCGTTGCGCTCAAAGGCGTCGGCAGCGGCCTCCATGAAGTCGTAAGGGGTGCTCACGCTGTCGACGTGCGGCACGCCCGCTCCGCGCGCAATGACGGCGAGATCGGTGACGCCCTCCGCTGTGTGGGAAGGGAAGCCCCCTGTGGAAAGCAGGCTGCCGTTGTCAAAGATGATGTGGATGAGGTTCGCCGGTTTGTAGCGCGCCATCGTCGCCAGCGCGCCCAGATTCATCAACACCGAGCCGTCGCCGTCCAACACCACGACCTTGACCTGTGGCAGGCTTTGCGCCAAGCCCAGCCCGATCGACGAGGCCAGGCCCATCGCATGTTGCAGATAGAAAAAATTGTCGCGATGGCCGAGATTATACAGCTCCTGCGCGCACGCCCCCATGTTGGTGACAACGAGCTTGTCGTGCAGTTCGGGGTAGATGGCTTCGATGCATTTTGCGCGTTGCATGGCTCAATCCTCCATCAGATCGCGGGTCAACAGTAGGGCCACAGGCCACAGTGCGCTGTGCGCCAGCGTGTACGCCTCGCGAATCTGTTTGCCGACCTTCGCCGGATCGCGCGCGTACTCAAAAGGAATTTGCAGGGCGCGCAACACTTCTTCCGTCACAATGCCTCCGCGCGTGTGCCACGGGTACGGCTCGCCCCAGTGGCCGCGCAGTGCAATCAACATGCACAGAGGAATTTTATAGAGCTGCGCCAGCGAGACAATGCCGTTGATGGCGGCCAAAAAGCCATGATTCTGCATGAGCAGGAGATGTTTCTCGCCGGCGAAATAGGCGCCGGCCGCAATGCCGATCGCCTCCTCCTCTTTGGCCACTTCAATCAGATGCATCTCGGGGTCGTTGCCGGCAAGTTGCAACAGATAGACGAGCCAGGTCTCCGGCAGCGCCGAAATCGAGCGCACGCCGGCGTCTTTGATACCCTGATAGACTGCTTTTGAATTTTCGCGTGAGACGGTCATAGACGCCGATCGCTTTCCTCCTCATTGATCTCTACATCTGTTTTGAAAATTTCTGAAAATTGTTGAAACATCGGTGCGCTAGGCGTCACACCTTAGGCTCTCGCCGGAACTCTTGCAGCGTCGCCGTCCAGCCTTCTCGTTCTTCGTCGGGTGTATAAGGCAGATAGTAGGCGACGCGGTCCAGCAGACGGCCAGCGTAACGCTGCCGGATAAGGCCGGGCAAGGCCCTCCAGCTTCCCGTGACGGCGAAGGCGTCGAGCATTTCGTCCGTGATGCAGTCACCCATCGTCTGCCACGCGCCTTGCCGCGCCATGACGCTGAGCTGCTCCGCCGTCGCCGTCCAGCCGTGCAGGTCGACGATCGTGCGATAGGCGGGCGTGCTCATGTAAAAGGCGATCTGCTCGCGCACCGAGCGCTCGTAGACGCCGACGGGCTTTTCGCCGTCGGTCGGGATGACAAACACCGCCGCCGCCGCTGTGAAGTGAAGGCGAGAACGTCCTGCGCCGCGCATCCCCTCGCGCAGATGCGGCCAGGCGTACTCACGTAGATATTTGACCGAGTGAAAGGGGTGAATATGCACTCCCTCGCACAGGCTGCCCGCCAGCCGGAGCATCTGCTCGTTGACTGCTGCGATGTAAATCGGCGGGTCTGGATGTTCCAGCGGCGGCTCGGCGAAGAAGGGCGTCATCAGCCGGAGCGTGTAAAACTCTCCGCGGTAGTGGAGCGAAGTTCCTCCTTTGCGCCAGCTCTCCCACACCGCTCGAATTGCTTCGATCGTTTCGCGCATCTGGCGTATGGGTTTTTCCCAGCGCATGCCGTAACGCAGGACGACGTGGGCTTTCACCTGGGTCCCCAGCCCGAGCAAAAAACGCCCCTGGCTGAAACGTTGCAAGTCCCAGGCAATGTGCGCCAGCGTCGTCGGCGAACGGGCAAATGCCACAGCGATTGCCGTGCCTAACGAAATGCGCTGCGTGTGTTCGGCCGCCAGCGCCAGCGGCAGGAAAGGATCGTGGGCGGTTTCTGCCGTCCACACACCGTCGAAGCCGGCAACTTCGATGGCGGCGGCAAGCGCAGGCATCCGGCGCAGATCCCCTGTAAGCAAGTGGGCGTCAAACTTCATACGCTCTTTACGCTTTTGATGATGGGCGGATGGACGCGCAATTTGTTCGCAAGTATACCACAGGCGCCGACGCAACGAAGGCAAGGAACGGCGCTGGTTCCAGAGTCGTCTTGCATATCAGAGCAGATGTATCGGCGCCGTGTCTTCGGAAATGCTTCGGTTTGGGATTGCGCTCGGAGATGCAGCCCGGCATCTGTATTGTCCTTACATTGACCGTGGGGCTGTACATGGTACAATGCATATTTGCTGTTAAAGAAATTCGTCGTCTCACCGGGACGGCAAGCGATGCACTGGGACGACTGCCGGTCTATTTGCCCTGACCATCGAGGCAGTCGGTGGAAAATAAAGGTGTTTTCTCATGTTTAAAAAGCTCTATTACACAATCACCGGCGATCCCAACGAAAAGGTGCTCAAAAAGTATCGGCCGATTGTCGAGCGGATCAACGGCCTGGAAAAAGAATTCGAGCGCAAAAGTGCGGACGAGTTGCGCGCCATGACGCAACGCTTTCGGGAGCGCATCGCCGAAGCTACGGCAGGAATTCGCGAGGCGCTGGCTGAGGCAGAGCAAGAATATCTGGCGGTGCTGGGCACAGAAGAGCAAAAATTTGCCCGCGTGGAAGTGGAGCGGTTGAAAAAGGAGCTGCGCAAGGAAGAAGAGAAAATTCTCTGGGAGATTCTGCCCGAAGCTTTCGCCGCCGTGCGCGAGGCGAGCAAGCGCACCACCGGTCTGCGCCATTATGATGTACAACTGCTCGGCGGCATGGTGCTACACAGCGGCCGCATCGCCGAAATGAAAACCGGGGAAGGCAAGACGCTGGTCGCCACGCTGCCGCTGTACTTGAATGCACTCACCGGTCATGGCGTGCACCTCGTCACGCCCAACGACTATCTGTCTAAAGTCGGACTCCAGCTCATGGGGCCGATCTACCATATGCTGGGGCTGAGCGCAGCGGTCATCCAAAACAGCGCCGGCCATCCCGACCAGGCCAGCTTCCTCTTCGATCCAGAGTTTCCCAACGCCGACGATCGTTTTCAGTATCTGAAGCCAATCACGCGGCGCGAGGCCTATCTCGCCGACATCACCTACGGCACCAACAACGAATTCGGCTTCGACTATCTGCGCGATAACATGGTGCGCGACATCAGTCAGGTCGTGCAACGCGAGCTGCATTACGCCATCGTCGACGAAGTGGACAACATCCTCATCGACGAGGCGCGCACGCCGCTGATCATCTCCGGCGAGGCGCGAGAAAGCTCCGACTACTATGTGCAGTTTGCCAATCTCGCCAAGCGCCTGACGCCGGGGAAGCACTACGTCGTCAACGAAAAGGAGATGACGGCGACGCTGACCGAGGAAGGTATCGCCTACGTCGAACGCACGCTCGGGATCGACAATCTCTACGACCCTGAGCACTTTGAGATGTTGCCTTATCTCGACAACGCGCTGCGCGCCGTGGCCCTTTACCATCGCGACCGCGACTACATCGTGCGTGGCAACGAGGTGATCATCGTTGATGAATTCACGGGCCGCCTGATGGAAGGCCGGCGCTATGCCGAGGGGCTGCACCAGGCAATTGAGGCCAAAGAGGGCGTCAAGGTGCAGAAAGAGTCGATGACGCTGGCCACGATCACCTTCCAAAATTACTTCCGCATGTACAACAAATTGGCGGGTATGACCGGCACCGCCAAGACCGAAGAGGAAGAGTTCCAGCGCATCTACGACCTCGAAGTGGTGCAAATCCCCACCTACAAGCCGGTGATCCGCCAAGACCTTGACGACTTGGTTTATCGGACGCAAGAAGCCAAGTTCAAAGCAGTGCTGGAAGACATCAAGGAAAAGCACCGCCAGGGTAGACCGGTGCTGGTCGGCACGGTGGCGATCGAGACCAGCGAATACGTGAGCAACCTGCTCAAGCGCAACGGCATCCCGCACGAGGTGCTTAACGCCAAAAACCACGAGCGCGAGGCCACGATCATTGCCCAAGCGGGACGACCGGGCGCCGTCACCATCGCTACCAATATGGCGGGCCGCGGCGTCGATATCCTTTTGGGCGGCAACGCCGAAGGATTGGCGCGCGAACAGTTGCGCAAGGAGCAGTTTGACCTTTCCACCATTCGCCAAAGCGAATGGAACCGTGCCGTCGATATGCTCAAGCGTGGACAAGACCCCACGACAATCTATGGCGACCGCTGGGCGCAGGTGCTCACCGAACAGTGGCGCGCGGTCGAACGCGACCGCGAGCTCGTGCGTCAACTGGGCGGGCTGCACGTGATCGGCACCGAACGCCACGAGGCGCGACGCATCGACAACCAGCTGCGTGGCCGTTCGGGGCGTCTCGGCGACCCAGGCTCCAGCCGCTTTTATCTCAGCTTAGAAGACGAGCTGATGCGCAAGTTCGGCGGCGAGCGTATCGCCGGCATCATGGCGCGGCTCGGCGTCGAGGACGATGTGCCGATCGAGGCGGGACTGGTCAACAAGGCGATCGAGAACGCCCAGACCAAGGTAGAAGGCTATAACTTCGACATTCGCAAGCATGTGCTTCGCTATGATGAGGTGGTCAACGAACAGCGCAACCGCATTTATGAACAGCGCCGGCGTATCCTCACCGAGCCTTCGTTGCGCCTGACGATCGAGGACATGATCACCAACGAAGTGCGCGAGATGGTGGCGCAGCACACCGCTTCCGATCTGGAGGATGAGTGGGAGCTGGAAGAACTGGCGCAGGCGCTGCGCACGCTCGTCCATCATCTCCCGCCCGACTTCTCGCCTGCACGCTGGGAAAACAAGAAGCGCAGCGAGATCGAAGCGGACGCCATCGCCCTGGCTTTGCAGGCATATGAAGCCAAAGAGAAGGAGATCGGTGAGGAGTTGATGCGCAGCGCCGAGAAGCAGCTGATGCTGATGGCGGTGGACAGCCGCTGGGTGCGCCATCTGACCGACCTCGACCGCCTGCGCGAGGGCATCGGGTTGCGGGCATTGGCGCAACAGGACCCGGTGGTGGCGTACAAGCGCGAGGCGTTTGAAATGTACGGCGAGATGATCGACGCCATTCGCAGCGACACGGTGCGCGCCGTGTTCTCGCTGGCGTTGCAGCCGCAGGCGCAACAGGCGCCCGTCTTTTCTGCTCCAATTGCGCGCAACATTCGCACCAATCGCGACGGCGGCGACGCTAAACCGCAAACCGTGCGCAAGAGCGGGCAACAACTTGGGCGCAACGACCCCTGTTGGTGCGGCAGCGGTAAGAAATATAAGAACTGCCACATGAAGAGCGACCAAGCGCAGGGCGCGCCGCAGCGCGTGGCAACAAAGTGACGAGGCGTTTGAGGATCGGCGAGAGTGGAGGACGTTGAGGCTCGCTCCTTGCTTACAGTCGAAGCGTATCGGCGGCTGCCCCTTATTCCGGCCGGCCGCCGATGGTTTTATGGCCCCCATGCCGGCCAGTTCGGCGACCTCTATCTTCCATCGTCGTCAGGGCCGCATCCGGTGGTGGCACTGATTCACGGCGGTTGCTGGCAGGCGGAATTCGGCCTCGAACCGCTCGGGCAACTGGCGCAGACGATCGCAGCGCACGGCGCTGCAGTGTGGAATATCGAGTATCGCCGCTTGGGCGAAGGCGGCGGTTGGCCCACGACATTTCAGGACGTCGGCGCTGCGCTTGACTTTCTGCGCACGCTGGCGGATGTTCATGCCCTTGATCTGCATCGTGTGATCGCATGCGGTCATTCCGCCGGCGGGCATCTGGCGCTCTGGCTGGCCGGGCGCACAAAATTGCCTGCCGACAGTTTGCTTTTTACGCTCGATCCCCTGCCTTTGCGCGGCGTGCTTTCGATCGCCGGCATTCCAGACCTGGCTGCGGCCGCCGAGCGCTCTGTGTGCGATGGCGCTATCATCGATCTGTTGGGCGGCGTCCCTGACGAAGTTCCTAACCGCTACGCCTGCGCCTCGCCTGTTGTGTTGACTCCACTCGGCGTCCCCCACATCCACCTTCATGGCCGAAACGACGCCGTTGTTCCCATCGATCTGGTTGAGACATATGTGCAGTTTGCCGTGCATGCCGGTGATGACGCCCGTCTGATGGCGTTGGAGAACACAGGACACTTCGAGCCGGTCGATGCGCGGACACCCGCCGCCGCGCGCGTGATTGAAACCTTACGCGCAATGTGGCAGGTCATGCCGGAGACATGACCCGCGTTGCGTAGGCGGCGAAATTGTCATGCTTATCGTTGCACCGTGGGCAGATAAATGCGATTGCCCGGCGGCTGCTCTGGCGTTGGTGAGGGCGTAGGCGTTGAAGAGCCATAGTCGACTTCGAGATCAACTCCCTGCACGATGCCCAACGGCGCATAGCCGGTGTAGCCCGGAAACACTGCGCCGAGTTTCGGATTGCCGAGCCGTCGGATCAAGATCTCGCTGAGCACGCGGCGATAATCGGTCGTGATGGCGAGATCGCGGCGGTCGTACAGTTGGTCTGTCGCCAAACCGGGCCAGGCGCCGAAGACCTGACCGCCGTTGACTGCACCGCCCGCCACCAGCATGATATTGCCGTGGCCGTGGTCGGTACCGCGACTGCCGTTCTCCTGAAAGGTGCGGCCAAATTCGCTCATCACGACGACTGTGATGCGTTTCGTGTGATCCACCCCGTTGTCATTGCTGAGATCGAGCAGGAAGGCCGCAATGCCGTTGCTCAGTTCTTCCAACTTTGAGCGGAAATAGCCGCCGCCGGCGTCGCCTTGATATTCATGCGTGTCCCATCCGCCGAGGTCGAGCGTCGCCACGCGCAGCCCCAACTGCATGCGGATTACCTGCGCCACCGTTTGCAGACTGCGTCCAAAGCTCGTGTTCGGATAGACTGCGCCGTTGCCCGGCGTGTAACTTTGCGGATTGGCTCTTTCGATCACGTCGATTGCGTCGAGGGTCTGCAACCCCGCCTGATGTAGCCAGGAGGAGGCGCCGCTGTACATTTTGCGCATCGCCGCGCGCTGCCATTCGCCGTAGCGCCAGTGCCCACCGAAGCTGAAGTCGTTGGGTGTCGTCATGCCGACGCTCTCACGGCTTCCAAAAAGCGAAGTGGGCTGCAAGTTGCCGACCGCCACTGCCGGCATGATGATTTCGGCCGGAAGGCTTTCGGCGGATTGTAGGTGACGGGTGAGCCAGCCGGTGCCGATGCTCTTGCTGTTCGGGGTGCCTAGCTCCATGTACTGCATGGCGTCGAAATGGCTGCGCGTGTCGCTGGTTAGCCCTGTTGCGTGGACGATGGCCAGTTTGCCGTCCTGATAGAGTTCATGGAGGGCGGCTGCGCCGGGATGAAGGCCAAAGCGGTCGTTGAGGGGACGGGCAGCGTTGTCGCCGCCGGTCGGGATGGCCAGCGACGGACGCTTGGACTGGTAAAATCCCCGGTCGGGTCCATCGATCGGGAAGACGACGCTGAGTCCGTCGATGCCTCCGCGCAGGAAAATCACCACGATGATGTTTTGATTGGGTTCGGCTTCGGCGCTGCCGAAGGCCGTAAAGCTGAGTCCGCTGCCCCAGGCGGCGATCGCCGCAGAGCAACCGACCAGGAAGCCGCGTCGCGTTGGTTTGAACATGGACGTTGGTTCTCCTTGCTTGAAACGGCGCATTCACCGCCACTGGAAAGAAGGTGACATAAAAATCAGACCCACCATGAAACGTAGGCGCTCTGCGATCTGGTCGGCGGGCAGGTCCTGGTCAGGATTGCGGCCGGCGGCCATGAACTCCACGATCGGTTGGCGTTCTTCGGTCGGCAGCAGACGACCAAGAATGCGACGCGACCAAAAGTCGACCAGAGCAGTCGGTCTGCGGATATTGGCGGGTGTTTGACCGACGCAGTCGATGCGGAGATTGTTTTTGTCTTCACCTTCGCCGCCGATCTTCCAGCCGTCCATCAGCCAATTGCAGAGGCGCCAGCGTTGCAGGATAGTCATGGTACCCGTCCAACGTTCTTTGGTGTCGGGATAGCCGTCGGGAGGAGGCCAGCTGAAGAGCGCCTGACCGAGCGGCTCATAGCGCCAGCGGAAGTCGTTGCTCCAGGCGAAGTTGGCGTTGGCGGCGCGCAGCAGACTCACGACGTACTCGAAGGGCCGTTTGATCTTCTCACCCCACGTCAAGCGGAACGCCGGCGAGAGCAAGATGGTGCGCACCACCTGCTTGAGTTGATCCGGCTGGTTGCGTTTGGCATAAAAGACGTCCGCCGCCGCCTGGACGACGGCTTCCGGCGGGTTGTCGCTGATAAGGCGTCGGCAAAGTTTTCGGCAGATATAATGCGCCGTCCCCGGATGATTGGCAAGCAGGTCGAGCACAAATTCGCCGTCCTGCACGCCGGCGCCGCTCGGCGTCGCCTTGGCCAGCACAATTTTCGAGTACTTGGCGTGCACAGCGTCGTCGAAACGGAAGTCGCCGGTCGTCTGGTCGATGCGCCAGCCGGTGAAACATTGGGTGGCGGCGTAGACGTCTTCGTCGATGTACATCAACGCTACGCCGTTGGTGTCTTTCGGCGCAGGGTGGTGGTAGCCGCCGTCCGGGCCGACGATCGAGGCGACGCCAAAGTAGTTTTCGGCGCCAAGCGTGTGCAGTTCAAAGAGCTCGCGTGCATAATTTTCGTTCGGTCCGGCGCTGGTGTTGGAGATGTTGTCAAGATAGTAGAGCATGGCCGGACTTTTGGCGACGGCGCCGAGCATCTGGCGAAAGTTGCCGAGCAGGTGGCCGCGGATTACGTCGCGGTCGTAGTGCACCCAGGTGCTGGCGGCCCAGCGATCCCATGCGTAAACGTTGAAATGGTTGTGCCAAAAATCGGCCAGCACCTCGACCAGCTGACGTTTACTATAGATGGCGCGAATGAAGGTGGCCCGGATCGTCTCCTCTAAGGGTTTCATCCGCTCACTCCAAGGCACGTCCCCAATGGCGTGATCTGTCCACAGTTGCTGACGGGATTTGTTGAGCGTCGTGAAGCCCTGCGCAGCGAGGATCGATTCGCACTGGCTGTCGTCAATTGTCTCCGGCGCAAGTTGCTGATCGACGAAGGCGCGCAGCCGCTCTTCGCTATTACTTCCCAACGCCATCAGGGCGTCCAGATCGCCCGGCCGGGGGCCAAACGCCATGCGGTTGAGCGCAATGATTTCAGGCGAGGGAGGGGTCGCCTCTACGCTTGCGGCCGAAAGCCTGGAGGGCGTGCGCATCGCCGGGGCGGGCAGCGCCTCCTGGGCGCTGGCGGTCGCCGGTCGAAGCGCCACCGCAGCGGTTGCAGCAATGGCCGCACTCTTCTGCAACAGCGAACGACGGCTGAGCGCCGGCTCTGGTCCAGCCCCGGCCATTGACTCGAGCGAAGCATCAAGCAGTTCTGGTGAAGACACAGCGCTTTCTCCTGCTTTGACTGTAGCCTGACGAGATTACGGGCGAGCGAATCGCCACACAGAGCATACGCGCAAACTTTATCACAGACCATGTGCAAAAGTCGTTGCGCACATAAAACATGCGACCTACGCAATCCGTGCGTTTGATCGACGCCTTTCACCTCTGGAGCTTGCGCCAGAGTCGCTCCCCTCCCACCGACGCTGCATAGTCTCGCACCCGGCGCTCCAGGTCACCCCGATCTGTGAAGAAAGTGCTCAGTTGGGAGCGAAAGGCCGAAATCGCCTCGATCTTCACAACAAGGTCGGCCTCCGTGAGCGAGACGACGATCGGCGTCCACTGCATCGGCGTTGTAGCGAGCGTTGCAGAGAGCTTACCGGGCTGCTGGGCGTAGGGATAGTCTTCGTAAAAATAGAGCGCGTTGCCGAAGGCGCGCTGCGCCGCCTCCGCCACCAGCAGATGATCGACGTGATGACCGACCGTCAGAGGCGCATAACAGCGTCCGTGCTCTGGCAATGTCCTCAACCGGGCGACGATCTGCTCGATCAAGGGCTGTTCGGCCGGATGCACATCGCCGAAAATATCCTCATCCGAGACGTAGAGTGGCCGACCATCCTCGGGGTGAAGGCGATAGATGCAATCGGGAAGTGGCCAGTGCAAAAAATCTGCGCCCAGGACGGCGCAGGCGGCGATGTCCTCGGCGCGACGTTGGGCGGCGGCGTCGCGCCCCAGCCCCCAACGTTCGTGTAAGCTGCGGATGTAGGCGTTGTCCGCATTTTCCATGGGATCGCCCGCCATCACGGTGACGATTAAGACGCGCTGGCCGCTGCGTGTGCGCTGGGCAATCTGTCCGCCGCAGGAAAGAGCGACATCATCGAGATGGGGTGAAAGATAGATGGCGTGATAATCGCTGGCAAGTTTGGTCATGGTTGGGTTAAGTTGGTGAGATTACAGAGCTTCGGATGTGTTGTTTGTACAATAA
>JANWYX010000220.1 GCA_025055055.1 Caldilinea sp.
CCCTTCACCCTCACGTGGGAAGATCCAGAGTTCGAGTCGTTGGGCAAGCAAATCCTGGAAGTCAAAAGTGTCCCGCCGAAGCTGCCGCCCGGCATGAGCCTCGAACACATGGTCATCAACCTCGGCCCTCATCATCCCAGCACGCATGGCGTGCTGCGTCTTGTGGTGGAGCTAGACGGCGAGACCGTCGTCAATGTGGACGCCGATCTGGGCTATCTGCACAGTGGCTTTGAGAAGACGGGCGAAAACAAACGCTATAAAGACTTCGTCTATTATACCGACCGCATGGACTATCTTTCGGCGATGAGCAACAACTTGGGCTATTGCCTCGCCGTAGAGAAGCTGCTCGGCGTTGAGATTCCACCGCGCGCCCAAGCACTGCGCGTGATCATGGCAGAGCTGCAGCGCATTGCGTCCCACCTGTTCTGGCTCTCTACCCACGTGCTCGACGTCTCCGGCACCGGCATGTCTCTGCTAATGTACGCCACACGCGAGCGCGAGCGCATCCTTGATCTCTTCGAGATGGTGTGCGGCGCCCGCTTGACCGTCGGCTACATGCGCGTCGGCGGCGTCTCGCGCGACGTCCCGCCTGCCTTCCTCCCCCACTTGGAAGAGTTCTTGAAGATCATGCCGGAGCAGATCGACGACTATGAACGGATGCTCACGCACGGCCCGCTCTGGTCGGAACGCTTGATCGGTATCGGCAAAATCACGCGCGAGGAGGCGCTCGACATGGGCCTCACCGGCCCCATGTTGCGCGGCAGCGGCGTAGACTGGGACCTTCGTCGCGATGCGCCTTACAGCGGCTATGAGAGCTATGATTTCAAGGTGCCGGTGGCCAACGAGGGCGATTGTTATGCGCGCTATCTGGTGCGCATGGAGGAGATGCGGCAAAGCCTGCGCATTATCCGTCAAGCGGTTGACAACCTGCCTGACGGTCCCTATCGCGCCGAAGATCGCAAAATTACGCCGCCGCCTCGCGCCGAGCTCGACATCAGCATGGAAGCGCTGATCCATCACTTCAAGCTGATGACCGAAGGCTTTCACGTCCCACCCGGCATGGCTTATCACGGCATCGAGTCGAGCAAGGGAGAGCTCGGCTTCTTCATCTACAGCGACGGCACCGCCAGACCCTACCGTCTGCACGTGCGTGGGCCAAGCTTCAACAACCTGTACGCCATCGGCAAAATGAGCAAAGGCCACATGCTCTCGGATGTGATTACCAATATCGGCTCGATTGACATCGTGTTGGGTGAGGTGGACCGCTAGACCCCTCTCTATTTTTCAAGGTTGAACGCCATGATGCTATCCGAATCTGTTCGCAACGAAATTAAAAAGTGGATGGACCTTTATCCCGCCGGAAGGCAGCGCTCGGCGATCCTGCCGGCGCTGTACATCATCCAGCGCGAGTTCGGCTACTGCCCGGTGGAAGCACAGAATGAGTTGGCGGACATGCTGGAGCTCGAACCTGCGGAGGTGGGCGCCGTCGTCGACTTTTATCACATGCTACACACAGAGCCGAAGGGAGAGTATCACGTCGAGGTCTGCACCAACGTCCCTTGCATGCTGCGCGGGGCCGGTCAGTGCATGCGCCACTTTGAAGAAAAGCTGGGCATCCACCACGGCGAGACCACGCCCGACGACCGCTTCAGCCTTGACCACATGGAATGCCTTGGCTCCTGCGGTACCGCGCCGATGGTCTCCATCACCGAACGCAAGACCGGTCAGATTCGCTACTTTGAGGAGCTAGACTCCGCCGAGGATGTGCAGAAGGTGATCGATCTGGTCAATCGCGGCAAGGCCTTCACCACGCTCGAGCGCTGGACGCCGGAAGGCGATCCTAAGCTCACCGGCAAGGCGGCCGGGCCGTATCGCGTCGGCGGGATGGAGCCGCGCTTTCTGACCGCACGCGTGGGCAAGAAAGACAGCCACAAAATCGAGACCTACATCGCCGATGGAGGCTACGCAACCGCCCAACGCGTGCTCACGACGATGAAGCCCGAAGAAGTCGTCGAGCAGGTCAAAGCCAGCGGCATCCGTGGTCGTGGCGGCGCCGGCTTCCCGACAGGCATGAAATGGAGCTTCCTCGCTCCCGCCATGCCTCACTACCTCGTCGTCAACGCCGACGAGTCTGAGCCGGGCACTTTCAAAGATCGCATCATCATGGAATACGACCCGCATCAACTGATCGAAGGCATTATCCTCAGCGCCTATGCCATCAAAGCAGAGCTGGCCTTCATTTACATCCGCGGCGAGTACTACTTCGCTTACACGCGCCTGGTCGATGCAATCAAAGAGGCGCAAAAGCAGGGCTTCCTGGGCGAAAAGATCTTTGGCACCGATGTGAACCTACGCATCGTCGTGCATCGAGGAGCAGGCGCCTACGAATGCGGCGAAGAAACAGCGCTGCTCACCAGCCTGGAAGGTTATCGCGGCCATCCACGTATGAAGCCGCCCTTTCCGGCCGTCGAGGGACTTTACGGCAAACCGACCATCGTCAACAACGTGGAGTCGATCGCCAACGTCACCCACGTCATGCGCCACGGCGTCGAGTGGTATCGTAGCTTTGGCACCGAAAAATCGCCCGGCATGCGCATCTTCTGTCTGAGCGGCAATGTGAAATATCCGGGGCTATATGAGCTGCCGCACGCCGTCCCGCTCCGCGAGCTGCTCTACAAATACGGCGGCGGGCCTCAGTTCGACGAGCACTCCTTTAAGGCAGTGGTTCCGGGCGGCCTCTCCATGAAAATTCTGAGCGCCGATCAGTTGGACACGCCACTGGACTATGAATCGGTGCAGGCGGCCGGCTCGATGCTCGGCTCGGCCGGCGTCATCGCCATCGACGACAGCCAGTCGATGGTCAAAGTGGCACGGCGCACGCTCAGCTTCTATCGCGAGGAAAGCTGCGGCAAGTGCACGCCCTGTCGCGAAGGCACCGGCTGGCTGGAAGACATTTTGTTGCGCATCGAAAACGGCGGCGGCCGCATGAAAGATATCGACTTGCTCGAGCGCATCCCGAAGTTCATCACCGGCAAGAGCTTCTGCCCCTTCGGCGATGCAGCGGTGTGGGGCTTGCAGAGCAACCTCGCCAAATATCGCGCCGAGTTCGAGCAGTACATCGCCATGACCAATCCAGAAGAGGAGCCGCCCGTCATCCCGATTCGGCCGATCTACCGGCCGGATGCGGGCGCCCCCAGCGTCGCGCATGACAGCGCACTGGAGCTCGA
>JANWYX010000286.1 GCA_025055055.1 Caldilinea sp.
ATCCTGCGCGTGGTCGCCGGCGAAGCGGTCGGCACGCGCTTTCCGGCGCTCAGCAGCCGCATCGAAAGCCGCAAAGCCTGGATTTTGGCGGGGCCGAAGCCTGCAGGCCGCTTGATCATCGACGAAGGCGCAGCCTTCGCCATCTGCCACAACGGCCGCAGCCTGTTGCCTGCCGGCGTCCGCAAGGTCGAGGGCAATTTTCTGCGCGGGGACACGGTCTTAATTCTCGACGGTGGCCACCGCGAGCTGGCGCGCGGCATCGCCAGCTACACCGCCGCCGACCTGCGTAAGATCGCCGGCTGCCGTTCCGACGAGATCGAGACGATCCTGGGCTACACCTATGGCGATGTGGCCGTGCATCGCAATGATATGATTTTGTTGACAGATTGAGGTTGTGGATCGATTTCCCGATTCTTATGGCGCCGCTCATTCGCATCGAAAGCCTCCACTACACCTACCAGCACGAAGGCGGAGCCGTGCAGGCGTTGCGCGGGATCGACTTGACCATCGAGCAGGGAGAATACGTCGTCTTGCTTGGTCACAACGGCTCCGGCAAGTCGACGCTGGCGAAGCACCTGAATGCACTCCTGTTGCCTACGCAGGGCGATGTCTGGATCAACGGCTGGAACACAAAAGAACGCCGCCATCTGCGCGAGATTCGCAGCACGGTGGGCATGGTCTTTCAACAGCCGGACAACCAGATCGTGGCGACGATCGTCGAGGAGGACGTCGCCTTCGGACCGGAGAATCTCGGCCTCGAGCGTCAGGAAATCAGGCGGCGCGTCGAATGGTCGTTGGAGCGCGTCGATATGTTGCCTTTTCGCCATCGTGCGCCGCATCTGCTCTCGGGCGGTCAGAAGCAGCGCGTCTGCATCGCCGGCGTGCTGGCGATGCAGCCATCCGTGCTCGTGCTAGACGAAGCGACGGCGATGCTCGACCCGATCGGCCGCCAAGAGGTGCTGGAGGTCGCCCGGCGGCTGAATCGAGAGGAGGGCGTAACGATCATCGCGGTCACACACTTCATGCGCGAAGCCATCGAGGCCGATCGCGTGCTCGTCCTGCACGATGGCAAAATCGCCCTGCAAGGCCCCCCACGTACGCTCTTTCAACAGATCGATCGGCTGCGCGCCCTGAGCCTGGACGTTCCGCATGTCAGCGAGCTGGCGCAGGCACTCCACCGCCGCTTTCCGGCCTTCCCGCCCGACCTGCTTACCCCGCAGGAGATCGCCGCGGCGGTCATCGCATGTTGCGAAGAGAGGCGAGAGGAGAGCGGAGAAAGGAGTGCGAGGAAAGATGAGAGGGGCGAAAGAAACAGGACAAGGGACAAATTCACTCTTCTCACTCCTCACTCCTCTCGCCCTCCTCTCCTTGCTCTTCACCATGTGGCCCACTATTACATGCGCGGCACGCCGCTGGAGGTGAAGGCGATTGAGGATGTCAATATCGAGGTGCATCGCGGGGAGATCATCGGCGTCATCGGTCACACCGGCTCGGGCAAATCGACCGCCGTTCAACACTTCAACGGCCTGTTGAAGGCGCATGAAGGGGAAGTGTGGGTGCTGGGTCAAAATCTGGCCGACCCCGCCGTCGACTTGCGTGCCGTGCGCCGCGCCGTCGGCCTGGTCTTTCAGACGCCGGAGGCGCAGCTCTTCGAACAATACGTCGGCGACGACGTGGCCTATGGCCCACGCAAGCAGGGGCTGGGGCCGGAGGAAGTGCGCGCTCGCGTGCGGCGGGCCATGGAGGCGGTCGGGCTGCCGTTCGAGGAGTTCAAAGATCGCATCACCTTCAGCCTGAGCGGCGGTCAGATGCGTCGCGTGGCGATCGCAGGCGTGTTGGCGCTCGAACCACAGGTGCTGGTGCTCGACGAACCGACCGCCGGGCTGGACCCACAGGCGCGGCGTCAGTTGATGCGCCACATCCTCGACCTGCACCGGCAAGGCGTGACGCTGGTGATCATCTCGCACAACATGGAAGAGCTTGCCGAAATTTGCGACCGCATTTATGTGATCGCCGACGGTCGGACGGTGATGGCGGGGACGCCCGCCGAAGTCTTCAGCCGGGCTGCCGAGCTGCGCGCCATCGGCCTGGATGCGCCGGACATGACGCAGGTCGCCGAGGCGTTGAAGGCGCAGGGCCTGCTGCCCGCCGACGCCGTCATTTATACCCTGGAGCAGGCCGAAGCGGCGATCGCCGAACTGCTGCTTGCACATGGCGCCGCCCTGGTGGAGGCCCCTGTGGGAGAACAAACGCGATGAGCGAGTTCGAGTATCTGCGCAACGTCACCATTGGCCAGTACATCCCAACTGAATCAACTGTGCATCGGCTCGACCCCCGCACCAAGCTGCTGGCCGCCCTCTTTGTGGCGTTGGCGGCGACCTCCACGCGCAGCGTGCTGGCAACCTTGTTGCTGATCGGCCTGTTGATGGGCGTGACGCGTCTGGCGCGCATCGAGGTGCGCTACGTGTTGCGCGGCCTGCTGCCGGCTGCGCCCTTTGTTGCCGCTCTCATGCTGATGCAACTGCTCTTTCAGGGACGCTTTTCTGTGTGCGAGACCGTATATTGGGAGTGGGGATTCGTGCGCATCACCCCCTGTCTGATCGAGCTGGTGGTTTTGGGCGCGCTGCGCCTGGTCATCTTTCTCTTTCTGGTTAGCCTGCTCACGCTGACGACGACCGCCTCGCACATTCTGCATGGGATCGAGACGCTGCTGGCGCCATTGCAGCGCATCGGGCTGCCGGTGCATGAGTTCGCGCTCACCAACATCATCGCATTGCGCTTCATCCCCATCATCGCCGAGGAGATGGAACGCATTGCCAAGGCGCAGGCCAGCCGTGGAGGCGATTTCGGCGGCGCGCCCTGGTGGCGGCCCGACCGCATGGCGCGCGCCCGTCTGCCTTTGATCGTGCCGCTCTTCGTCAACACCCTGCGTCGCGCCGAGGAGATGGTCGTGGCGATGGAAGCGCGCTGCTATCTGGGGCGCAAAGGACGCACAAAATTCGTCGACCTGCACTTCACCGGTCTCGACTGGCTGGTCATCGGGCTGAGCGTATTGCTGTGGGTGGTTGTCTGGCGGACGCCGTGGCCAACGTTCACGTGAGGATATGGATCACAGCTCGAGGTTCGATTCAATGCTGTCCGGTTCAATGCTGTCCGATCCGATGTAGTCATTGCTTCCGGCGCAGCCTCGCGGCCTCCTCGGGCGTATGCGGGGCGTCCGGCTGAACCTACGATCATCCATAGGTCATCGCCTTCGGCTTGACCTGCTAAAAACAAGCGAACAAAGGAGCGAAACCGTGCTGTCGGTGGCAGAACGGCAGGCGCTCGCCTGCGTTGACGATGAAGAATTGATTCGCCGGGTGCAGGAGCTGACGCGCATCCCCAGCGTCTGGAAACCGGAAAGCGGCCAAGGCGAAGAGGCCGCCGCGCGTTGGGTCGAGGCGCGCTGTCGGGAGATCGGCCTGGAGACGCACTTCGAGTTCGTTCAGCCGGGGCGCCCGAACGTGATTGCCTTCCATCGCATGGCGGATGGCCCGACGTTGATGTTCGAGGGGCACACCGACGTCGTCACGGAAGGAGATCCGGCGGCGTGGAGCGCTCCTCCCTTCAGTGCGGTGATTCGGGGCGGCCGCATCTACGGGCGGGGTGCCAACGATATGAAGGCGGGGCTGGTCGCCGCCCTGACGGCGATCAAAGCCATCGTGCAGAGCGGGGTGCGTTTGAAAGGGACGCTGCTGCTCGCCGCGCTCTGCGACGAGGAGGGCGACATGATCGGCGTCAAGCATTTCGTCGAGCGCGGCTGGGCCGACCAGGTGAGCGCCGCCATCATCTGCGAGCCGGAGGAGAATCGTCTGTGCGTGACGCAAAAAGGGGTGATGTGGATTCACGTCATCCTGCACGGTGTAATGGCGCATGGCGCCATGCCGCTGACCGGCATTAACAGCGCTTATCCGTTGGCGAAATTTCTTTCTCTGCTCCATTCGTTAGAGCAACGCGTCATAGCCGAACATGGCGTCGATCCCTTCCTCGGCAAAGCGAGCATCACACCCACCATCGTGATGAGCCCGGCGCGCGGTCACGGCGAAGCGCAAAAGAACGTCATGCCGGGCGCTTCGGAGGCCGTGCTGGACATTCGGCTGATTCCGGGGCAGGACCCCAATGCATTGGCGCGTGAGATCGAGACGCTGCTGCAGAGCATCGTGGCAGGCGAGACCGGACTGCGCTATGAATTTCGCGTGTTGGAGGTGCGTCATCCCACCTTCACCGATCCCGACCATCCCGTGGTCGCTGCATTGGCGAGCGCCTACACCGATCTCACAGGGCAGCCTCCGGTGTACGGAGGCGTGCCCGGCTCCACCGACGGCACCATTCTCAACGCGCGCAAAGGCATCCCCATCGTCACCTGCGGCCCCGGCGACGTTCACATCCCTCACCATATCGACGAATGGGTCGACATCGAGGAGATCAAGACGGCGGCGCGCCTGTATGTGCTGGCCGCCATGCGCTACCTCGGACTTGCATAAGGGAGCATGCTGCGATGAACGACACCTTGACCGCCGTTCCCGGCTTTCGAGTTGGACATTGGTCAGATGTGGAGGGGGCCACCGGCTGCACGGTGATCCTCTGTCCGCCGGAGGGCGCCGTTGCGGCCGTCGATGTGCGGGGCGGCTCTCCCGGCACGCGGGAGACCGATCTGCTGCGACCGGAAAACACCGTCGAACGCGTGCACGCAGTCGTGCTGGCGGGAGGTAGCGCCTTTGGCCTGGCTGCTGCCGACGGCGTCATGCGTTGGCTCTGGGAGCGCAACGTCGGCTTCGACACCAGCTTCGCTCGCGTTCCCATCGTTCCGTCGGCGATCCTCTTCGATCTGCCGGTGGGGCGAGCCGACGCCTGGCCCGGCCCCGAAGCAGGCTACGCGGCGTGCGAGGCCGCCCACGCCGGGCCGGTTGAGCAGGGCAACGTCGGCGCCGGCGTGGGTGCATCGGTCGGCAAAGGCCGCGGCATGGCCTGGGCCTGCAAAGCGGGCGTCGGCAGCGCAGCCGCGCATCTGCCCAATGGGCTGGTGGTGGCGGCGCTGGCGATCGTCAACGCCTTCGGCGCAGTCAGCGACCCGCACACGGGCAGGGTGTTGGCGGGCGTGCGTCAGCATGACGCCGAAGGTCGCTTCATAGGATTCGTCGATGCTGTGGAGCTGCTGAAGGCGGGAGAGGCGCCTCACTTTGCGGGGCCCAACACCACGCTGGCGGTCGTCGCCACCAATGGACGCCTCAGCAAGGCGGCGATGGCCAAGGTGGCGCAACAGGCGCAGGCCGGCCTGGCGCGCACCATCCGGCCGGTTTTCTCCACCATTGACGGCGACGTCATTTTTGCGCTATCGTATGGCGAGGTGAAAACGCACACCGATATGGTCGGCATGGTGGCGGCGGATGTGTTGGCGCAGGCGGTGGTCAACGGGGTGGTCAGGGCCGCCTCGTGCTACGGGCTGCCGGCGGCGAACGATTTTCTCGGCGCATCGGCGGTATAGGCGCATCGGCGGTATAATGGACTTTGGAGGGGAATCGAATCCTTAAAATCATTTCCAACAACCAAAAAGGAGGAGTGAACCGTGAACATCTCAACGCGTAGCATTGTTGTCGCCGGCGTGTTGATCGCCATCTCCGCCGTGCTGGCGTACACAGGGCTGGGATACTTTCCGGTGCCCAATGTGACGGCGGCGGCGACGATCTTGCATGTTCCCCCAATTATCGGTGGCGTGCTGGAAGGCCCGCTGGTGGGCGCCGTCGTCGGCCTGGTCTTCGGATTTGACTCGTTCATCAAGTTCGCCAGCACGGTGACAACTTCGCCGGCCTACGCCAACAATCCGACGATGGGCTGGGTGGCCGCTTTCATCATCATCTTTCTCCCCCGTCTGTTGATCGGCCCCGCGGCATGGTGGGTGTACAAACGCACGCGCGGAGGCAACGAAATTGTGGCCCTAGGTGCGGCGGGCGTCGCAGGTTCGCTCACCAACACCGTGCTGGTCGTGGGGTTGGCGATCCTGCTGCAGGTCTTCACCTTCGAGATCGTAGCCTTGGTCCTTCCTCAGGCCGTGTTTGAGGCAATTCTAGCGGCTGTGGTGACCATTGCCGTCGTCGCCGCCTGGAAGCGCATCGAGATCGGGCGCGGCGGTTCATCGGTATAGGGGGAATCTGTCCGTTCTGCTCTTCATGGTCGGAATTTGTTACTTTTACACTCCGCTCAACCGACCTTTGGGTCAGGCAATCATCTTCCAGGAAGCCTGGAGCTTCCTGGAAGATGACAACGAAAAGTCCACATTCACACAAAAATCAGTGAACGGATTGGCTCCGTCGCCGATCCGGCTGCTTCAGCAAAGCCGGGTGGTGTCTTTCAGTCTATGCTGAAGGTTTCCTGTTTTGGAGATGCGCGGATATCATATTTAGAAGAATCTTCAGCGCAACCCGGTAAAGGAACCCTACAATGAACTGGCAATCCTACCTTGAGGCCCATCAATCAGACTTCACCGAGCGGCTGCTCGACTTTCTGCGCATCCCCAGCATTTCCAGCCTTCCAGAACATGCGGCCGACGTGCGTCGGGCCGGCGAATGGGTGATGCAGCAACTGCGCGACGCCGGGATGGAGCATGTCGAGATGCTGGAGACGGGCGGCCATCCGGTCGTCTATGCAGATTGGCTCCATGCGTCGGGCAAGCCGACCGTCATGATCTACGGCCATTTCGACGTGCAGCCGGTCGATCCGATCGAGCTGTGGGAGAGTCCACCTTTTGAGCCGGTGATCAAAGACGAACGCGTCTATGCGCGCGGCGCCAGCGATGACAAGGGCAACATGCTGGCGCCGGTGCTGGCGTTGGAAGCCCTGTTAAAGACGGAGGGCGGCCTGCCCGTGAATGTGAAGTGTTTCTTCGAGGGGCAGGAAGAGATCGGCAGCCCCACCCTGCCGGCCTTCATCGCTGCGCACAAGGAGAAATTTGCCTGCGACTTCATCCTCAGCGCCGACGGTGGTCAGTGGAGCGAAGAGCAGCCGGCGTTGCTGGTGGGGTTGAGAGGGCTGTGCGCCCTGCAGATCGACGTGGTTGGCCCTGCGTATGACGTCCATTCCGGGCTGTACGGCGGCGTGATTCAAAATCCGATCCATGCGCTGGCGGCCATCTTGGCGTCGATGCGCAGCGCAAACGGTCGCATCCTGGTCGAAGGCTTTTACGACGACGTCGTCCCGCTCGGTGAAGCAGAGCGCGCCGAAATCGCACGCGTTCCCTACGATGAAGAAGAAGTGCTGCGGAAGCTGAACATCGAGGCCTTCTTCGGTGAGCCGGGCTACACGCCGCTCGAGCGAGCTTGGGCGCGACCCACGTTGGAGGTGAACGGCATTTGGGGAGGTTTCCAGGGTGAGGGCGTCAAGACTGTGCTGCCGAGTGAGGCGCACGCCAAGATCACTTGTCGTCTGGTGGCAAACCAACGCCCGGAGAAGATCGCCCATCTGGTGAAAGCCCATGTGGAACGTCATAGGCCGCCCGGCGTGCGCGTAAAAACGACGATCCTGGACAACGGCGCCCTGCCCTATCTGATGTCGTCCGATCATCCGGGCAACCTCGCCGCACGCGACGTCCTGGTGGAGGAGTACGGCAACGAGCCTTTCCTGGCGCGATCGGGCGGCAGCATCCCGGTGACGGCAATGTTTTTAGAGTCATTGGGTGCTTACACGGTAAGCTTCGGCTTCGCCTTGAACGACGAGCGTCAACATTCGCCAAATGAATTTTTCCGCCTGGCGAATTTCCGGCGAGGCCAACGGGCCTACTGTAAATTGCTGCATCGCCTCGCCGTTTGAACGAACCTACCTGCGCTCCGCTGCACTGTGCTCGAGCGCCAATGCGTATTTTCAGCGAGTCGCCGGGATTCTGAAAAAATTTATGAAAGACGAGCAGCACGGTCTGAATCGAATCTTGCTTGAGGCAGTGCAAGCGATCACCGCCGATTTGAATCTTACGATCGTGCTTCCCCGCATCCTAGAAGAGCTGGCCAGACTTGTGCGCTATGATAGCGCCTCCATCATGTTGCTAGAGGGAGACACGCTCTCGACGGTGGAGCGGCGTTCGGTCTTCCCTCTTCGCACAGAACCCTTTCGGTTGCGCGTCTCCGAGCTTTCACACATTTATGCAGCCCTCTCCCAACACAAGCCGGTGTACATCGCCGATACGAGCCGAGATTCTCGCTGGATGTCGCGTCCCGGCAACGAGAACATACGCTCCTGGATCGGCGCGCCTCTGATTGCCAACGGCAGAATCCTTGGATTGCTGAACGTCAGCCACAGCGAACCGTATTGTTTCAGCGACGTTCACGTCGAGATCATCGGCGCTTTCGCCGCCTTTGCCGCGATTGCGCTGCACAACGCCGAACTTAGCCATCGGCTCCAGGCGGAACTCAACGACCGCGAACGCGCCGAGGCCGACCTGCAACGTGAACGCGCGCTGCTCGCACAGCGGCTGGCGGAGCAGACCGCCGCCCTGCGCGCCGCCAATCAGGAGATGGCGCGCGCCTCGCGCATGAAGGATGAATTTCTGGCGGCCATGAGCCACGAGCTGCGCACACCGCTCAGCGTGATCATCAGCATGACCGATCTGTTGAGCGAAGAAGCCTACGGCTCGATCACCGAGCCGCAGCGCCAGGCCTTGGATCGCATCAGCCAGAGCAGCCGACATCTGCTTTCCCTGATCAGCGACGTGCTCGATGTGGCGCGCATCGAGTCCGGCAAACTTCATCTCTTGGCGCAGGAAGTCGAAATCGACGCCCTCTGCCGCGCCGCCATCGAGCAGGCCAATATCGACGCACGACGCCTGCACTTCACCTACAGGATTGAGCCGGATTTGCCTCCCCTGATCGGCGATGAGCGGAGATTGCGCCAGGTGTTGGTGAATCTGCTCTCGAACGCCATAAAATTCACGCCCGAAGGAGGCTCCTTCGGGTTGGAAGTGGAGCGAGACAAGAGCCACGACTGCTTGGCGCTGACGGTCTGGGACACGGGCATCGGCATCGAAGAGAACGACCTGCAACGGCTCTTTCAACCGTTTATCCAGCTCGACGGTCGCTTGAATCGTCGTTATGAGGGCACCGGCCTCGGCCTCACGCTCGTTCATCGATTGACCGCTCTGCACGGCGGGAGCCTCGCCATCCAGAGCCGCAAGGGCGCCGGCAGCCGCTTCATCGTGCGCATCCCTTGGAAGGCGGTTCTGGAGAATCCATCAATTGAAGAGGCGAAGGATCCCGCAGCGCCTTTGATCTTATTGATCACCAGGTTAAAACACGCCGAAAATTTATTGATCGCTGCACTCCAGGCGGCGGGGCGACGCGTGGAGGTCATCTTGCCCGAAACAGAAGAGTCTCCTCAGGAGCGTCCATCGATGGTCATCCTCATCGGCTACCCTCCGCTCCGCAACACCCTGCGGATGCTCAATGCGCTGGAGAACAATGATCTGCTCGTGGACGCACCCAAAATCGTGTTGACGACGCTCGATCTCCCCGGCGACCGTGAGAAGATACTGGCGGCCGGCGCAACGGAGTTTGACCTCAAACCGCTGCCACAACAAAAATTGCAGGCGCTGCTAAACAGAGGCTGCCTGTAAAGAGAAATGAGATTCAGGCCTGAATTTTGCGGAGAAATCAAAATGAGCACGGGAAAAGCCACATCAGAATTAAAAACGGCGTTTCGGCGCCATCCGCTGGATGCGATCTTCAAGCCGCGCAACGTCGCCGTGATCGGGGCGACCGAAAAAGAGGGCAGTGTAGGGCGCACGTTGCTCTGGAATCTGATCAAGAATCCGTTCGGAGGAACCGTTTTTCCTGTCAACCCCAACCGCACGAACGTGCTCGGCATTCGCGCCTATCCGTCAATTCGCGATGTGCCGGACCAAGTGGATCTGGCCGTGATCGTGACGCCGGCGCCGACGGTGCCGGGCATTATTGCAGAGTGCGTGGAAGCCGGCGTCAAGGGAGCGATCATCATCTCCGCCGGCTTCAAGGAGACGGGCGAAGAGGGCGCCAAGCTGGAACAGCAAATCCTGGAGATCGCCCGCAACGCACAGATGCGCATCATTGGGCCGAACTGTCTGGGCGTGATGAGTCCCCTCACCGGCATCAACGCCACCTTCGCCAAGGGCATGGCGCTGCCGGGCAGCGTCGGCTTCATCAGCCAAAGCGGCGCGCTCTGCACTTCGGTGCTGGACTGGAGCCTGGAGGAGAACGTCGGCTTCAGCGCCTTTGTGTCGATCGGTTCGATGCTCGACGTGGATTGGGCGGATTTAATCTACTATCTCGGCGATGACCCGCGCACCAAGGCGATCGTGATGTATATGGAGACGATCGGCGACGCGCGACGCTTTCTCTCTGCGTCGCGCGAGGTCGCGCTCGCCAAACCGATCATCGTGATCAAGGCCGGCCGCACCGCCGCCGCCGCCAAAGCTGCCGCCTCGCACACCGGCTCGCTCGCCGGCAGCGACGATGTGCTCGACGCCGCCTTCCGTCGCGTAGGCGTGCTGCGCGTCGACCGCATCGCCGACATCTTTTACATGGCCGAAGTGCTCTCCAAACAGCCGCGCGCCCAGGGTCCCAATCTTACGATCGTCACCAATGCCGGCGGGCCGGGCGTGCTCGCCACCGATGCGCTCATCCTGGGCGGTGGCAAGTTGACCGAACTCTCCGAGCAGACGCTCGCCGAGTTGAACAGCTTCCTGCCGCCGGCCTGGAGCCACGGCAACCCGATCGACATTCTGGGAGACGCCAGCCCGGAGCGCTACGCCAAGACGCTCGAGGTGGCGGCCAAAGACAAGCTGGCCGACGGCCTGTTGGTGATCTTGACGCCCCAGGACATGACCGACCCGACGCGCACCGCAGAGGAGGTTCGCAGGGTGGCCCCCACGCTGGGGAACAAGCCGCTGCTGGCCAGCTGGATGGGCGGCGCCGACGTCGCCGCCGGCATCTCCATCCTCAACCGCGCCAGCATTCCCACCTTCCCCTATCCGGACACGGCAGCGCAGGTCTTCAACTACATGTGGCGCTATAGCTACAACCTGAAAGGCATTTACGAAACGCCTTCGTTGCCGGTGACCAGCGAAGCCGAAGCCATGCATCGCAACCGAGCACGGCTCCTGATCGATCAGGTGCGCGAAAAAGGACGCACGATCCTGACCGAATTTGAGTCCAAACAGATCTTCGCCGCCTACGGCATTCCCACCGTCGAGACCCGCCTTGCCCACACCGTCGAGGAAGCTGTCAAGGAGGCGCAGGCGATCGGTTATCCGGTGGTGCTCAAACTCAACTCCGAGACGATCACGCACAAATCGGACGTCAAAGGCGTGCAGCTCAATTTGCAAAATGAAGAGGCGGTGCGCACGGCTTTCGAGGAGATCCGCGCCGCGGTCACAGAACGACATGGCGCGCAGCATTTCCAAGGCGTCACCGTACAGCCGATGGTAAAGTTGGATGGCTACGAGCTGATTGTCGGCAGCAGCATCGACCCGCAGTTTGGGCCGGTCTTGCTCTTCGGCACAGGCGGCGTGCTCGTCGAGGTCTATCGAGATCGCGCCTTGGGGCTCCCTCCTCTCAACACCACGCTGGCGCGGCGCATGATGGAGCAGACAAAAATCTGGGAGGCGCTGCAAGGCGTCCGCGGCCGAAAGCCGGTGGACACCGAGGCGCTGGCGCGACTGCTCGTGCGTTTCAGCCAACTTGTCGTTGAACAACGCTGGATCAAAGAGATCGACATCAACCCGCTGCTGGCCTCGCCGGAGCAGATCGTTGCGCTCGACGCTCGCATCGTCCTGCACGACCCGACGATGAGCGAGGAAGAGCTGCCGCGCCCTGCCATCCGCCCCTATCCTGCGCAATACAGCGGCTCTTTCACCCTTCAGAATCAGGAAGAGGTTTACATCCGTCCCATTCGCCCGGAAGACGAGCCGTTGATGGCCTCCTTCAACCGCACGCTTTCCCCCTACAGCATCTACCTGCGCTACTTCCATCCCGTCTCGCCGGCGCAGTTGATGTCTCACGAGCAGCTTGCGATGCTCTGTTTCATCGACTACGACCGGGAAATGGCGCTTGTGGCCGAGCGCAGAGATGACCGCGGCCGTGTGCAGATCGTGGGCATGGGGCAGCTAACCAAGCTGCAGGGGACAAACGACGGTGAATTCGCCATTTTAATCAGCGATCAATATCAGCGCACCGGACTGGGGACAGAGCTGCTCAGACGCCTGATCCAGATCGGTCGCGATGAAAAGCTCGATCGCATCGTCGCCGAAATTCTGCCGGAAAACGAAGGCATGCGCCGCATCTGCCAAAAGCTCGGCTTTAGCTTCAGCAAAGTGCCGGGCAGCAACGTGATCTTTGCGGAGCTTCCCCTGCATGCACATAACGGAGGCGCGGCTTCCCAGCCACACGCTGCCGATCGATCGTAAGCTGGTGGGTTGACCGACGAAGCACAGGTCGAGCCGACGCTTACAAGATTGTCGGGATAAAGCGCGGCTTGCCCCGTACAAAAGATGCATCTTCCAGGGAGCTTCAAAGCTTCCTGGAAGATTGCGGCGAGCGTTTCACACCAACAGCCCCTAGACCATCTGCATCCAGGCTTCCATGGCGGCGTCCAGTTCCGCCTCGGTCTCCGCATACGCCCGACCGATTTGCTGGATCGCGTCGAGGTCCTGCGCTGCTGTCGCCGCATGCAGCGCCTTTTCCAGCTCGACGAGGCGCGCCTCCAGGGCGTGCACTCGGCTCTCCGCTTCGGCGACGGCCCGTGCGCGACGACGCTCTTCAGCGCGCATCTGCTTGCCGGTTGCGTAGTCGTTGCGCCGGTCTGACTGCGTAGGCGCATTCTGTTTGGCGCGCTCAACAGCCTGCTGACGAGCCGCTTGCAACTCGGCGTAGGTCCCCGGAAAAACCTCCATGCGCCCGTTGCGCAGCTCCCACACCTGCGTCGCCAGGCGGTCGATCAGGTAGCGGTCGTGCGAGACGAGCAGGATGGTGCCGTCGAACTGTTCGAGCACCTGCTGCAGCACCTCTTGCGCCGGAATGTCGAGGTGGTTGCTCGGCTCGTCCAGCAGCAGAAAGTTGGCGCCTTCAAGCGCCAGGATGGCCAGCGCTAGCCGCGCCCGCTCGCCGCCGCTGAGCAGCCGCACCGGCTTGAAGACATCCTCTCCTCGGAAAAGGTAGTGCGCCAGATAGTTGCGCGCCGGGCCGAGCAACATATGTTTGTGGCTGAGCAGCTCCTCGATCACGGTGTTCTCCGGGTTCAATCGTTCGTGCGCCTGGGAGAAGTAACCGATTTTCAGGCTTGCGCCGAACTTGATTTGCCCTTCCAGCGGCGCCAGTTCCCCCATCAACGTGCGCAGGAAGGTCGTCTTGCCGCTGCCGTTCGGACCGATCAGCGCGGCACACTCCCCGCGTTCAAGCGTGAGCGGCTCTGCAGTGAAGAGCGTTTTGCCCGGATAACCGATCGTCAACGCAGTCGTGCGCAGGACGAGGTTGCCGCTGCGCAGTGTCGACTTGAGCTTGAGATTGAGCTGAGGCGGTCGCACCATGGGGTTGCGCAGCCGTTTGATCGCCTGCTCGACATCCATGACGCCCCATTTCGCCTCGGAAATGTCGACTTCCTCCATGACCTGGCCCCAGTTTTTGCCGAGCAGCAGGTCCAGGCCGCCCGCCTCCACGACGCGCACCTCGCGCACCAGCCGACGCAGTCGTCCCACCGCTTGGGCGCGCGTGGCGTCGCGGGCGATATTGCGTTTGATGTAGTCCAGCTCGTGCAGAAATCGTTCTTTGGCGGCGTTGAATTCCGTTTCGCGGCGCTCCCATCGCTCCTGACGCTGCTGCACATAGTGGCTGTAGTTGCCGCTGTAAATTTCAAAGCCCGACCGGCTCAGCTCCCAGATGCGGTTCACCACATTGTCGAGAAAGTAGCGGTCGTGGGAGACAACCAACAGCGCGCCCTCCCAGGTGCGCAGCATCCCTTCCAGCCATTCGACCGCCTGCACGTCGAGATGATTGGTCGGCTCGTCGAGGATGAGCAGGTCGGGCCGTTCGAGCAGCAATTTGGCGAGGAGGGCGCGCGTCTTCTGCCCGCCGCTGAGTTGTTTGAGCGGCGTGTGGTGCATGGCCTCCGG
>JANWYX010000125.1 GCA_025055055.1 Caldilinea sp.
AACGACGGCCTCTCCAACGCCCAGGAGCTCTCCCTCGGCACCCATCCCAACAACCCGGACTCCGACAACGACGGCCTCCCCGACGCCTGGGAGGTCCAGCACGGCCTCAATCCCCTCGACGCCACAGGCAGCCACGGACCAGACGGCGACCCGGATAACGACGGCCTCTCCAACGCCCAGGAGCTCTCCCTCGGCACCCATCCCAACAACCCGGACTCCGACAACGACGGCCTCCCCGACGCCTGGGAGGTCCAGCACGGCCTCAATCCCCTCGACGCCACAGGCAACCACGGACCAGACGGCGACCCGGATGGTGACGGTCGCACGAACCTAGAGGAGTATCTGGCAGGCACAAATCCGGTGCTGTTTGAGAAGAGCACCTTCCTGCCGCTAATTGTGTCTACCGAGTAGCAGATCTCCGTTCAAGCCTTCTTCGATCGTCAGAAGTATCTTTAAGCCTCTCATGACAACTCCCCAGGGGGTTTCCTGGGGAGTTCCTTCGTTCGGCGTTTCATCGCTGCCTAAGTATAATGATTGCAATGAAGAACGAAACAAAAGTTCTGGCGCTCGATCTCGATGATACGCTTCTGCGTAGTGACAAAAGCATTGGCGTAGCCACGTTGGCGGCGCTTGACCGCTGGCTTGCAGCCGGACACGAAATCGTGGTGGCAACCGGTCGGCCGCCGCGCGGCGTGGCGTCGGTGTTGCCCCCTTCGCTTCTTCATGCTCCGCGTATCGTCTATAACGGCGCTCAGGCGATTGACAACAACGAGATCGTCTTCGCCAGACCGATTCCTGTCCAGGACGTTCGCCATATTTTAGACTGGGCCGAGATGAGCGGCCACGTATGGTATATCGGCCTTGAGATCAACGACACACTTTATGTCAATCGGCATTTTGAGAAACCGGGCGTCTTTGAAGTGGCCGATCTGAAGCTGCTCTGTGAAGAGCCGGTCTATAAGATCATTTTCTTCTTTCCAACCGGGCGCAGAGACATTGAACCGTTGCTGGCGGCGCTCCCGCCGACGACGCGTGCGCTGGTGACGCCCAAGTTCAACCTCGTCCAGTTATGCGCTCACGACGTCAACAAATTTACGGCGCTTAGACAGCTTCTCGCCAAGCGCTCTGTTGCGCCGGCTTCGGTGATCGCCGTCGGCGACGACATCAACGACGTGGAGTTGGTGCGGTGCAGCGACATCGGCATCGCAGTGGCGAATGCACTGCCCGAAGTAAAAGCCGTGGCGGATTGGATTGCGCCGAGCGCTGACGACGACGGCGTCGCCTACGTGATCGATCGCCTCTTAAACGGATGTTAAGCTGAAGCGGATCTTATGGCGAAACGCAGCTTTCTCACCGATGTATACGAGCAGTTCCTCGTCGTGCGCGCCGGGTGGCGCCATGAAGTTTGGGGTGTGTTGCTGGTGATTTTGGGTGGAACGCTGCTCTGGGACGCAATTCGACATGTCGGCAGCGCCAGCTCTCCAGGACTGCTGGCGACGTTCACCGGTTGGACTGCGCCGCTGGTCGCCTTGGCAATTGTCCTTCTGGGCCTGGCGCTGCTCTTTGGGCGGCGCCTCGGCTATTGGAGCGCCGAATCGCTGTTAGGGGCCGAACTATTCCTGCTTGGCCTGATGACATTCACCTTCATTCGTCGCGAAGGTGCGGTCAACTGGAACGCTCGCTTGGATGGAGAAGGCGGCGGTCTGGTCGGATGGGCTTTTGGCAATCTGTTCATGACTGCGCTGGGCGAAACGCCGGCTGCACTGCTTGCCATCGGATTCATTGCCATAGGCGGTTTCCTATTGATTCGTTACACTCCTTTGTTCATGGTGGTTGTGCTGAGTAGCCGCCGGCTGCCGGCTCTTGGGATATATGTTAGAAACCGCATCGAACACATTCGTTCCGGCGTCGAGGGGGAGCGATGGGCGCCGCCGCCAACGCCGAATTTTGTTTCGGCAGTGCCTCGAACGCACAACAATGCTCCTGCTCCCTCTGCGCCGACATCAAGCCGGCTGCAGACGCCCAAAAAGACGATAACGCCGCCTCCGGTCTCGGCGCCGGGCGAGGCTGCCACCCAACGCAAAGCGGCGTCTGCGCGTCCATCACGAGCGCCTGTCAACCTGCCACCGCTCGAACTCCTGCGGGCCGACGCTGGCGTGTACGACAACCGGGACGTCAAAATGCTTGAGCAATTGATTGTCACCACGCTCGAAGACTTCAACGTGCCGGTGCGCGTCGTCCATGTCGAGAGTGGACCAACGGTGACGCAGTTCGGTGTGGAGCCGCTCTACGTCGAGAGCGCAGGGCAGAAGCGCAAGGTGCGCGTCAGCCGCATCGTCAGCCTGGCCGATGACTTAGCCCTAGCCCTGGCGGCGCCGGCTGTGCGCATCGAAGCGCCGGTGCCCGGCCGACCCTACGTCGGCATCGAAGTGCCCAACCCGGACAAATCGCTGGTCAGCCTGCGCGGCATCCTGGAAAGCCCCGAACTGCGCAAAGGCGGCGCGCTGGCGCTGCCGTTGGGGCGCAACACCGCCGGCGCGCCGGTCGTGCTTGACCTGACCAGGGCGCCGCACATTTTGATTGCCGGCGCAACCGGCTCGGGCAAGTCAGTCTGCATCAACACAATTGTCACCGGCCTGCTGATGCAACACGGTCCGGAGACGCTGCGCTTCGTGATGGTCGATCCGAAGATGGTCGAGTTGCCCGGCTATAACGGCGTCCCCCACCTCTACGGTAAAGTGATCACCGACGTCGAACAGGTGATGGGCGCGCTCACATGGCTGCTGCTGCAGATGGACGACCGCTATCGCCTCTTCCGCGACGTCGGCGTGCGCAACATCGACGCGTATAACACAGCCGTGCGCAAGCAGAAAGATGGCCAACCCTTACCGTACATCGTATTGATCATCGATGAGCTCGCCGACCTGATGATGACTGCTGCTGAAGACATCGAACGGCAGATCTGCCGGCTGGCGCAGATGGCGCGCGCTACCGGCATCCATCTCATTTTGGCGACGCAGCGCCCCAGCACCGACGTCATCACAGGGCTGATCAAGGCGAATTTTCCAACGCGTATCGCCTTCGCCGTCACCAGCCAGGTGGACAGCCGCGTGATCCTTGACAGTCCAGGCGCTGAGCGGCTGTTGGGACGCGGGGACATGTTGTTGATGCGCTCCGACGCCGGCAAACTCCAGCGCGTGCAGGGTTGCTTTGTCACCGATGAAGAGATCGCCAACGTGGTGCGTTTCTGGAAAGAAGC
>JANWYX010000340.1 GCA_025055055.1 Caldilinea sp.
AGGGGTGCTGATACTCGGGCAACCCGTCGCCGTCGAGGTCGTTGCGCTCGAACCACCAACGGTTCCAGCGCACGACCGGCTCGTAGATTTCTTCCAGGAACTCGCGGTCGCGATCCATTTCGTAGAGCTTCCAGGCCGCCCACGCCAACAGCGGCGGCTTGGTGACGTCGGCTTCCACCGGGAAACTGAGGTGGGTGACGACGCCTTCATCGTGGATGGCGTCCGGGATCATGCCGTCCTCGCGCTGATGATCGAGTACGATGCGAATCTGATCTTGCGCCAGCTTGGGCTCGACGTGGCGATAGGCGAGCGCATGGAAATAGGCATCCCATTGCCAAACGCCGACGTAGTGAATTTTGGAAGGCGTCATCGCTTCGCGCGTCGTGTAGAAGCGCGAGGAGATCAGACCGGTGCGCATCACCAGCCAGGCGAAATAGTATTGCGCGCGGAATGGCTCGGCGACGGGCGGTGCGGCGGCGAACCAATTATGCCAGCGCTGTGCTGCTGCGTCGATGGCGGCGGCTGCGTCAGGAAGATGGCGGTTGAAGCCCAGCCGCGGAGTGATGTTGAGCATCAGCCGCGCCTCGCCGGGACAGTCCAGCCTCAATTCCACCAGGCGGCCACCGTTGTTTTCGTGGATGTCATGCCGCAAAATGCGCGCGTCGGTGGTGTAGGCGATGGCGCGACGGATGGCGCGGTTCAGCCGTAGCACCCCTCCGCGCCGATCTGACTGCGCCTCATCGGCGGTGGAGACGCGAAAGCGCACGCCGTGCACGCCCGCCGGCAGCGTCATGAGCAGCGTCTCCGGATCGACGAACACCAGACGATAGAGGCCATTGGCGTTGAAAATCTCGACGCAATGGGGATAGGTGGTCGTCTCAATGGGCAGCGAGGCGCCGTTGGCATCGGTCAACGTCCACTCGTTGACGATCGGCTCGCGGCTGCGATAGCCGGAGAGCTGATTGTCCAGCTTGAACCAGCGTTCGGCCAGGCGCACGCTGAGGTGATGGTTTTTGCGAAAGACCATCAGTCGCGAGCCGCGATCGCTGAAGGGCACTTTGAACAGGTTGACGCGATTTTTCAGCATCTCCAGATAAGGAGACCGAAGAGGAAGGGTGTTCATCGATCTTCTCCTCTGTAAAAATGCCCGCCCCTGCATCGGCGAATGGGCAATCGACACACCGTCGTTGGAAATCCGGTGCCCGTTCAGAGAAATCAGCTCAAGCCGTGACCATCGTCATCCCATTCGGCGCTCATTGTGCAAAAGGTGGATTCCATTCCAGCCGCACAATCTCTGCGTTGTTCGGGATCAGCTCCCGCGCCTGCGCAAGCGGAATGTCCTGCACGCGACAGAGCATCGTCGCCAACGCCAGGCCATGCGATACCACGATCACGGCCTTGTGGGGGTGGCACCGGGCGATGTCGTCCATCGCCGTCCAGATGCGCGCCGCCACATCCTCTATGCTCTCGCCGCCGGGAGCGCGAAAATGGAGGCGATCCCGCTGACGCGCCTCCCATTCTAGCGGATAGCGCTCTTGAATTTCTGTAACGAGCAGCCCTTCCCACGCGCCCTGATTTACTTCGCGCAGCCGAGGATCGACAATGACCTCCAACCCTAGGCGCCTGGCAATGATCCCGGCGGTGACGCGGGCGCGTTCAAGGTCGCTGCTGTAGAGTGCGGCGTAGCAACGGCCGGTCAGCGCCTCTGCTACGGCCTGCGCCTGTTGGACGCCTGTTTCGTTCAGCGGTGGGTCCGCCTGCCCTTGATAACGCCCTTGCAGATTCCAATCGGTCTGCCCGTGGCGTACCAACCAGAATTCAGTCATGGGTGCTCATCCTTGTTGTTCATGAAGCGGTTGCTCTTGAGGCGGTTGTTCGTGAGAGGGGAGATTTTGCACTGCTTGCGCGTCCTTCTGTGCTTTGTGCACTTGTAGATATTCCGGCAGGGTGACCATGGGCGGACGCTCCTGCTCCACCACCTCCTCGACCTCCAGAAAGTAATTGCCGCGCGAGTAGCGCACCAGCTTCATGGTGCGATTGAGGCTGTCCATGATCGAGACGCCAAAGCGTCTTTCCAGTTTGTACATCACCGTCTGCAGAATGACGAAGGCCATCTTGCTCAACGCTTCCAGCGGTTGGTTGTGGTGGATACGCTCGAGCAGATCGACCTGCGCAATTGCAGAAAGCCCAAACTTCTCGAAGATGTCGATCAACATCCCGGTCTCGACGCCGTAACCGGAATAGAAAACGATCTGCTCCAACGCGGCGCGTCGTCCTGCATACTCCCCCGACAGCGGCTGGATGACGCCGGAAAGCTCAGGGAAGAAGAGGTTGATGAGTGGCCGCGCCATCAGCTCGGTGACGCGTCCGCCGCCGCCCGCCTGCACTTTGTCGCCCACACGCAAAGGCCGGCGATAGAAGCCTTTGACCAGTTGCACCCGCTCGTTCATGATCAGCGGACCGACGATGCCGTAGACAAAGCGCGGGTGAATGTTGACGATGTCGGTGTCGATCCAGGCGATAATGTCCCCGCGTGTGACGTAGAGGCTTTTCCAGAGCGCCTCGCCCTTGCCGCGACGAGCGCCATACTGAGGCAAAATCTGTTGATGAATATAGACGGGCACTCCCAGCGCCGCCGCAATCTCACGCGTGCGGTCGGTGGAATCGGAGTCGATCAACACGATCTCGTCGAGCAGCGGCACATCGTCCATCAAGGCGCGTTTGACGGTGACGATCACATTGCCGACCGTTTCTTCCTCATTAAGCGCCGGCAACGCCAGGCTGATCGTCAGCCCTTTTTCTCGTTTGATCGCCGCCAGCTCCTTCAAATCGGTGAATTCCTCGGCGCTGAAGGTGTTCTCGGCGAACCATTTGTCGACAAGAATTGAAATGGCGCCGGCGCTCGCCATTTCATCCTCCATCGGCAATGGCAGCGGGCGCATGCGTTTCAACACGACCACCGGCGTGCGGGAGTGGTGGAGCACGGCGTCCGCCACCGGTCCCAGCGATGCAGGTTGTTCCAGCTGTCTGCCTGTGGCGCCGAGAATGACCAGATCGTGCTGCGTGGCTTCTTTCAAAATCGCTTCCACCGGATCGTCGGTCACCAGCCAGTGCATGCGCACTTCCGGCAGCTGGCGCAGCACTCGGTTCAGGCCGACGAACGAGGCCTGATCCTGCGTCGGCGTCTGTGGGGGGCGCAGATGGAGCGCATGCAGTGAAGGGGGGCGCAGCGCCAACCCCACGTTGACTACCAGCTCGGCGTGAGGGCCGCCGCGCAAGGGCATCAGCACGCGCTGCGGCCTCTTGGGAAACGGCCCACGCACCAGCGCAATGTCGCAGGGCGGCGC
>JANWYX010000356.1 GCA_025055055.1 Caldilinea sp.
CGACTATCAGAAGCGCAACGCGGCGCTGGCGCTGGCCGTCATCCGCCGGCTGGCGCCGAGGATCGATGAGGACGCCGTATTGCGCGCCTTCGCCAACGCCCGACTGCCAGGGCGCTTTTGGCGGGTGGAAGATGACATCTACGCCGATATCGCCCACAATGTCGAAAAGATCGAGGCGCTTTCCGGCGAGATCCGCAGGCAATTCGGCGATCGCGGCAAAATTTTGGTCGTCGGCATCTCGGGGCAGCGCATCTCGAGCAAAGTCTTCCGCGCGCTGGCCGAGATTGCCCACACCATCATCGTCACCAGCGCATCGTTCAAGGGGCAGGACCCGGCGCGCGTGCGTGAGGAGGTGAAGGGCATCGTCGGCGACATTCCCGTGCTGGTGGCGTTCGAGCCGCAACAGGCGCTGCGCACAGCGCGTTCACTGCAGCGCGAGGGCGAGATCATCATCCTCACCGGCTCGACGTACATGATCGAGCAGGCGTTGAACCCGGATCCCTACCTCCGTTTTATGAGCGCGCATTTTGGGTGGCGCATGGAAGAGCCGCATGAAGCGACCGGTGTGATCCACCTCAATCTCCCCAAGCCGGCGCCGCCGCTGCGATAAATTTTGTCAGTTGGTGCCTTTGCATTGAACCAATTTTCAGCACAGGAGGGGGAACATGAACTTTTCCGACATGTGGCAGACCTGGCTCAAGGCGACAACCAACCCGAGCGAGGCGACCTATCTGGAGTTGCGCCAGAAGCCGGACGCCACGGTGACGACCGCAATTTTATGGATGGCGATCTACGCTGTGGTCGCATCGGTGATCGGCCTGTTGGGAGGCATGTTTGCGCTCAACACGATGAGCGCCATGATGCCTCAATTTATGGCGCAGGCCGGCATGTCTCCCGCCGAAGCTGCGCAGTTCGAGCAAATGATGCGCATGTTCACCGGCGGCGGCATGGGCTTGGTTGGGTTGGGTAGCCTGCTCAACCTCATCCTCGTGCCGCTCTTCTTCTTGATCGGTGTGGCCGTTTACCATCTAATCGCCAAGCTGCTGGGAGGCGTTGGCGAATTCGGGCGCTATGCCTATCTTAACGCCGCTTTCGCAGCGCCGCTAGGCATCGTGAGCACGTTGCTTAGCCTGGCTCCCTTCGTCGGCTGCCTGACGCCGCTCATCTCCATCTATTCGCTGGCGCTGGTCTTCTTCGCCACCAAGGCGGAGCATCGCCTCAGCGACGGGCGCGCCCTCTTGGTGGTGCTGATTCCGCTGCTGATCGTGCTGGCGCTTGGCGTCTGCGCCTTTGCAGTCATCCTCAGCGCGCTGATGTCGCTGCGCTTCCAGTGAGTTGAGATTGCATGGAATCGTCAAGCACAGAACAGTCCGACCTGCTCCGGAATCCAAACGCCGACGCAGAGGTGCGCGTCGACCACCGCAGCGGTTTCGTTGCGGTGGTCGGCAGACCCAACGTCGGCAAGTCGACGTTGCTCAATCGGCTGTTGGGGCAGAAGATCGCCATCACCAGCCCCAAGCCGCAGACGACGCGCGACCGCATCTTGGGCATCCTCACCACGGAGGATGCGCAGATGCTCTTTCTGGACACGCCCGGCGTCCATCGCCCACTGCACAAGCTGGGTGAGTACATGGTGCAGGTGGCTGCCGACACCATCGCCGACGCCGATGTCGTGCTCTGGCTGGTGGACATCAACACTCCGCCGACGGATGAAGAGCAGGCCATCGTCGAGCTGTTCCGCCATCTGACCACGCGCAAGCGCAAACGCATCCAGCTTCCGCCGCTGATCCTGGGGCTGAACCAGATCGATCGCTGGCATGGCGATGCAGAGGCGACGGCGGCGCGCATACGCGAATACAGGGCGCTGCTCGATTGGCTTCCGGAGGAAACTGCAGACAACCAACCCACCCTGCAGACCGTCCTCCTCAGTGCAGCGACGGGGGCAGGCATCGAGGAACTGTTGGCTTTGGTTCGCGCGCTGCTGCCGCCGGGCCCCCGTTTTTATCCTGAGGACCAAATCACCGACATGAATTTGCGCCATATGGCGGCGGAGATCATCCGCGAGAAGGCGCTCCTCCTGTTGCAGGACGAGGTGCCGCATAGCCTGGCGGTCGAGGTGGATGAGTTCGTCGAGCGCAGCGAAACGTTGACTTACATCTCTGCCGTGCTCTACGTCGAACGCGAGTCGCAGAAGCCGATCGTGCTGGGCAAGGGCGGCAGCATGATCAAGCGCATCGGGCAGATGGCGCGGCCTGAAATTGAAGAGTTGGTTGGAACCAAGGTCTACCTTGAATTGTGGGTCAAGGTGTGGGAACGCTGGCGGCGGCGGCAGAATCTGCTTAAGCAATTGGGATACGCAGTGCGCTAGCCGCACCGAACTTTTGCATGGCTGATCACCGTCTATCTTGAGTGCAGCGAGTAGACTCAAGCTTCAGAAAGTCATCAAACCCAAGGAGGACTCGCTGCATGACCTTTCGAGAGATCGGCAATCCAACCTATATTGCGTTGGAAACTTTTCGGAAAAGCGGAGAGGGAGTGGTGACGCCCGTCTGGGTTGCTGCAGAGAACGGCAAATTCTATGTCTGGACGCTGGCGGACAGCGGCAAAGTCAAGCGCATTCGCAACAACGGGCGGGTGCGCATTGCCGTCAGCGATGCCCGCGGCAATCCCAAGAGCGAATGGGTGGTGGCCCGCGCTCGCGTGCTCGACGACCCGGCGGAAGATCGAAAGCAACGGGAGCGGTTGGCGAAGAAATATGGCTGGCAATTCCATCTCTTCAGCCTGATGGGGCGCTTTGCTCGCAATCAGGCCGGTCATGTGGTGTTGGAAATCACAGAGGCGTAGAATCCGCAATAACCGCTCTCCCTGGAAAAAACAGTCGGAAGCTGGTTTCAGCCGCCAATCACCAAGGGAATAGGCTTTGACCGATCTCGGGGGAATCTGTAGGCGCTGCTACACGAGCAGCGCTTCCTTCATTCAGCCAAAACTTTGAGTCTGCCAAGACCGTGCGGTATGCTCAAAACTGCGGCTGCGAGCTGCAGCTACGAGCATCGCCTGCTGCGTTGCCCGTAGTCTTGATGCTGGGCAAAAAATGCGGCTACAAGCCGCAGCTACCAAATTTTTCGTTAAGAACCATGAAATTAGGAGGATGCATGATGTACAAAGGATTCTGTAAGCTTGTTTCTTTGCTGATTGGCTTGCTGCTTGTCGGCTGCACCCTGACGCCAACTGCACAACCGGTCGCAGAGCAGCACGCCGCCCAGCCGAAGCGCGTCGTGTATCTGATCAACGGCGCTCTGGGCGACAACGCCTTCTATGACTCCGGCAAGGCAGGCATTGATGCGCTGGCAGCCAATTACGGCGTTGAGACGCGCACGATCGAGGCCAATTTCGACGCCGGCAAGTATGAGCCGTCGTTGCAAGCGGCGGTGAGCTACGCCGACGTCATCTTCGTCATCTCCTACGGCTTCGAGGATCAGCTCAAAGCAATCGCCGACAAAAATCCGGACAAAATCTTCGTCAACATCGACACCGTGGTGCAAAACAGCGCCAACACCATCACCTCGGTCGACTTCATCGAAGAGGAGAGCGCCTATCTCGCCGGCGTCGTGGCAGGCATGCTGACCCTCGACACGAGCGTGCCCAACGTCAACCCGGAGAAGATCGTGGGTGTCGTCGGCGGCGACGTCGACCCCGTGGTGAATTCTTTCATCTTCGCCTACGAGAACGGCGCAAAATCGGTCGATCCGGAGATCGTTGTGTTGAAGAAGTCGCTCGGCGGGGCGTGGGATGACGCAGCTAAGGGCAAGCAGGCGGCCCTGCAGCTTTACGACCAGGGGGCGGACGTGGTCTTCCAGGTGGCGGCTGCAGCGGGCATCGGTGTTTTGCAGGCGGCGCGCGAGCGCAACCTCTACGCCATCGGCGTGGACACCAATCAGAACGACCTGGAGCCGGGCCACGTCGTCGCTTCCGACATTAAGGACGTCGGCAAGGCGATCCAGGACGTGTACAAGAGCATCGTCGACGGAACCTATCAGCCCGGCGCAGTGCTCCAGTATGGCTTGGCCAGCGGCGGCGTCGATCTGGTAACGGAAGCGAAAGTCAAAGTGTTGCCGGAAACCATCGAACAGCGCGTGATGGAACTGCGTCAACAGATCATCGACGGAACGCTGAAAATCGAGCTGTACGACGGCCGCGATGTTTGGCAATAACCTGAGCTCTGAGCAGAGCATGACCGTAGGCAGGGGAATGTCTACCCGGCGCGTCGAGGCGCAAGTTGCAGATCCCGGTGCGCAACTTGCGCCTCCTCTCATTCATATGCAAGGCATCGTGAAGGTCTATCCGCCCAACGTGCTGGCGCTGGACGATGTGACGGTGAGCTTCGCCGATGGCGAGATCCATGCGCTGGTCGGTGAAAATGGCGCAGGCAAGAGCACGTTGATGAAGGTGCTTTACGGCCTCGTCCACCACGACCGGGGCGAAATTCGCTATCGAGGCCGTCCGGTGCATTTCCGCTCCCCCGGCGAAGCGATCGCGGCGGGCATCGGCATGGTGCACCAAGAGATCCTGCTCATCAACGAATACACGGTGTGGGAAAACATCGTGCTCGGCGCAGAGCCGGTCGATCGCCTGGGACGCATAGACAGAAAGCGGGCGCGCGGCGAAGTGCAGGCGATCGTCGACCGCTTTCATTTTGCGCTCGACCCCGACGCCTCTGTAGCCGACATTTCCGTGGCGGCGCGACAGAAGGTGGAAATCCTTAAACTTCTCTATCGCGATGTCTCCGTACTGATCCTGGACGAACCGACCGCAGTGCTGACGCCGCAGGAGATTCCTCAGCTCTTCGCCGAGCTGCGCGAGCTGCGCAACGAGGGACACACGATCATCTTTATCTCGCACAGGCTGGAGGAAGTGCTTGAACTGGCGGAGCGGGTAACGGTGCTGCGCAAGGGCCGCGTGGTCGCCACCCTCCCCGCCGCCCAGACGACGCGCAGCGAGCTGGCCGAGCTGATGGTCGGCCGCGAGGTGCTTTTCAGTTCGCGGCGCACGCCTCAGGCG
>JANWYX010000382.1 GCA_025055055.1 Caldilinea sp.
GATGAGCGGCGCAGTGATCGATTTTGATCACCAGAGAATCATCGGCGCGTATCGATAATCGTGGTGCGAAGATTCAGCATAGAAGCGCAGAGGGTGCAAAGGAAGCGCCGGAAAACCTTCTGCGAGCTTGGCGGTAAAATGAGCGTTTACCATCGATAGCACATTGAATCGATAGCACATTGAAAAGAGGAGCAACCTTGTTCATGTCGTCGCCACCCATGATTGCCTTCGACCTGGAGGGCGTCTTTTTGCCGGAAATCTGGATCGCAGTGGCCGAGCGCACCGGCCTGCCGGCGCTGCGTCGCACCACGCGCGACGAGCCGGACTACGACCGCTTGATGCGCGGGCGCATGGAGATTCTCGAACGCCACGGCCTGACGCTGGCCGACATCCAACAGGTGATCGCCGGCATGGAGCCGTTGCCGGGCGCTGTGGAGTTTCTCCACTGGGTGCGACAGCGCGCCCAGATGGTGATCCTCACCGACAGCTTCTATGAATTTGTGGCGCCCTTTCTACCCACGCTCGGCTGGCCGACGGTCTTTGCACACACGCTGGAGGTCGACGCTCGCGGCATGTTGATCGACTACCGACTGCGTATCCCCGACGGCAAGCGCAAGGCGGTCAAGGCGCTGCGCGACCTGGGCTTTCGCACCGCCGCTGTGGGCGACTCCTACAACGATACGACGATGCTTGCCGCCGCAGACCAGGGCATTCTCTTCCGCCCGCCGGAAAATGTGGTACGGGATTTCCCCCACTTTCCTGTGGCTCGCACCTACGATGAGCTGCGCAGGGAGCTAGAACGCTTCCTTTGCGAAATTGCGGAGATCGCTTAAGATATTACTTTGTTCTTTGCATACGCGGAGTTGCACCTACAGAAATTGAAGGCTGCAGTGCATACGCTGAAAAGTAGCGTGTTCGAGCACATGCGGCTTCTCTCTCCCAGCATTAGGAGAGGAGCTAGGGATGAGGGCCTCCTCCTGGGGCCCCTAAGTCTGCCGAGGCTATGCGGCTACGCGCCGCAGCTGCGGCGCATTTTCTCCTCCTCTCTCAATGGTGGGAGAGGAAGTTGGGGGATGAGGACGCTTTTCCCCTCTGTCCCAATGCTGGGAGAGAGGGGGCCAGGGGTGAGAACTTCCGCTTCTACACAGAGCCGTTTGCAACCTAAAGGAGAAATTCGATGTTAAGCCAATCCATACAAACGTTGCTCAACCAACAGCTCGTGAAAGAACTGTACGCCTCCAACCTCTATCTGGCGATGTCGGCCCATTTCGCCGAGGCCAACCTGCTCGGCATGGCGCACTGGATGCGCGTGCAGAGCGAGGAGGAGCGCGGCCACGCTCTGCGCATTTTAGACTTCATCGTCGATCGCGATGGACATGTCGAGATCGGCGCCGTCGACCAGCCTCCCTCTGAATTCGGTGCGCCGGTCGAAATCTTCAAGCAGGCGCTGGAGCACGAACGCAAGGTGACGGCCTCGATCAACAACATCTACGCTCAGGCCGTTCGGGAAAATGACTATGCGACGCAGGTCTTCCTGCAATGGTTCGTCAACGAGCAGGTCGAAGAGGAGGCCAGCGCCGGCGAAATGGTCGACCGCTTGACGATGGCGGGCAATGACGCCGCCGCCATCTTGATGCTCGACGCCGAGATGAAGGAGCGCAGCGACAAGGAGGACGAGGACGAATAGCGCCATGAGCAGCAACCTGACGCCTTCCGCCAACAGCGAGTACGCCGGCCGTCGCGAGGCGCTGTGGGCGAATGTCGTAAGCCCGGCCGGCTACGTGCTGGCCGTCTCCTACCCTATCCTGGCGATCTCGACCGGCGCGCGCGCTATTTATCAGCTCTTCTTTCGCGCCGACATCGACTATTACCTGCCGGTCTATCTCAGCGCGTTCGCCGCGCTCTGCTACCTGACGGCTACGCTCGGCTTCGCCTACCGAAGACGCTGGACGTGGTGGCTCTCGGTACTGGCGCTCGGCGTCGAGAGCTTCATGACTCTGGTGGTGGGAACTTGGAGCTTCATCGACCCTGCCTTTATCGGGCGCACCGTGTGGCGCCATTTCGGCGAGGATTACGGCTACTTTCCCCTTTTTCAACCTTTGCTCGGCCTGGTCTGGCTCTTTTGGCCGCTGACCATGGAGGCCTACGGCATTCGTAGAAAGCGCAGCTCATGATTCGACGCATCGCTCCGCCCAACTTGATGGTGGTCTTCGGCGCATCGGGCGACCTTGCCAAGCGCAAATTGCTGCCCGCCCTCTTTCACCTGCACCAGCAACGGTTGTTACACGAGGGCTTCGTCGTGCTGGGTTACGCGCGCACGCGCATGACGGACGAGGAGTTTCGTCAGCAGATCCGCGAGGCGCTGCTCGAGCATCTGGCGGAAGAACAAAGCGTGCCCTTCGATGAAGGGCTTTGGCAAAATTTCTCGAAGCGGCTCTTCTATCAAACCGGAGGCTATGACGACCGTAACGCCTTCGAGGCGCTGGCGGAGCGCATCGCCGAGCTGGACGCCAAGTTTCCAACCCAAGGCAATCACATCTTCTATCTGGCCACCCCGCCCAATGTCTTCGAATCGATCACAACGTTGCTGGCCGAAGTTGGCCTCGCAAACTCGCCCTGCGGCGGTTGGACGCGGCTGATCGTCGAAAAACCCTTCGGCCACGACCTGGAGAGCGCGCGCAAGCTCAACGATCATCTCCTCAAGCTCTTCCGTGAAGAGCAAGTCTACCGCATCGACCATTACCTGGGCAAGGAGACGGTGCAGAACATCCTGGTCTTTCGTTTCGGCAACGGCATCTTCGAGCCGATCTGGAATCGAAATTATGTCGACCATGTTCAGATTACGGTGGCCGAAAGCTTGGGCGTCGGCTCGCGCGGAGGCTATTACGACAAATCCGGCGCCATCCGTGATATGGTGCAGAATCACATGATGCAGCTCGTGGCACTGACGGCCATGGAGCCGCCCGTCGCCTACGACGCCGAGTCCGTGCGCAACCAAAAGGTCAACGTGCTGCGTTCGATCCGCCCCATCGACCCGCTGGAAGTGAACAAGTGGGTCGTGCGCGCCCAGTACGCAAGAGGCACGGTCGGCGGGCGCGAGATCCCCGGCTACCTAGAGACGGAGGGCATCCCGCCCGACTCGACGACCGAGACCTACGTGGCGTGGAAGTTGGAGATCGACAACTGGCGCTGGAACGGCGTTCCCTTCTACATTCGCACCGGCAAGGCGCTGCCGGTCAAGGTGACCGACATCAACATCATGTTCCGTCGGCCGCCGCTCATGTACTTCAACAGCCGCGAAACGCGCAGCCAGCGCGTGCACAACAGCCTGACGCTGCGCATCCAGCCTGACGAAAGCATCATCCTCCGCTTCGACGCCAAGCGCCCTGGCCCGCAGCTCGACGTCGAGCAGGTGAGCATGGACTTCAGCTACAGCCGCGCCTTCGGCGACGCCAGCATCTCCGACGCCTACGAGCGCCTGCTGCTCGACGCCATGCTGGGCGACAGCACGCTTTTCATCCGTCGCGACGAGACTGAGTTGGCCTGGGACCGCGTGACCAACGTGCTCGACGGGTGGGCGATCCAGGAGGAAATTCTCCGTCGACGCGGCAAGAAGCTCACCTTGCCGCAGTATCCCGCCGGAACTTGGGGGCCGTTGGAAGCCGACGACTTGCTGGCGCGCGATGGTCATCAGTGGCTGGAGTCGGTGCTGAACGAGGGACGGTGATCATGGAGTCGAAGGTGCAGGTGGAGGTGGCGCCGAGCGCCGAAGACTTGGCGCACGTCGCCTGCGAGCTGATCGCCGCAGCTGCGACCGCCTCGATCGGCAGGCGGCAATTTTTCCGCGTTGCGTTGGCCGGCGGTTCGACCCCGCGCGCCGTCTATCGCCTGCTCGCCCAAGACTCCTACATGGACTTTCGGCGCTGGCAGATCTTCTGGAGCGATGAACGCTGCGTGCCGCCGACCTCGCCGGAGAGCAACTACCGCATGGTAAAGGAAGAGCTGCTCGATCGCCTGGCCGAGCCACCGGCGCTGGTCTTTCGCATGGCCGGCGAAGGTGACCCGGACGCTGCCGCACTGGCCTATGAACGCGCCGTGCGCGAGTTAGTGCCGCCTAACTCGGCCGCAGGCACAGGCGACACACCCCGCTTCGACCTCATCCTGCTCGGCATGGGCGTCGACGGTCACACCGCCAGCCTTTTCCCCGGGACGCCGGCGCTGCACGAACGCGTGCGGCTGGTCGTGGCCAACCCGGCGCCTACCGGCCAGATGCGACTGACCTTCACCTATCCGTTGATCAACGCGGCGCGCCGCGTGCTGATCCTGGTCAGCGGCGCGGAGAAGGCGGCGACATTGCGAGCAGTATTTACAGGGCCGCATGACCCGGTGCGCTATCCTGTACAGGGCGTGCGTCTGGTGCGCGGCAATTTGACCTGGCTGGTGGACAAGGCGGCGTATGGAGAATCCGATGCCCCTTCATAGGCTTTGCTCGTAGCTGCGCCTCACCGACTCTCCAAAACACCGGGGTTACAGAAAATACGCCGCCGAGAGCCCGCACTCCCGATATTTGTCAGAGTATTTTTGCAAAAATGTGCAACCTGCGCCTGACAGCCGAGCAGCAACATCGAGTGCATTTTCGGAATACGTTCCGGACCCGCTGTGGAATTCACCCGATCCGCCGCGCCAAATACGCCTGCGTGAGCTCCGCCCGTGGGGCGCCGAAGAACTCCGCCGCCGGCGCCTTCTCGACCAGCTCGCCCAGCCACATGAAGACCACGTAGTCCGCCAGGCGCCGCGCCTGGTCGATGTCGTGGGTGACCATGATGATGGTGTAATGGCCGCGTAGCGCAGCGAGCAACTCCTCGATGCCGCGCGCCGAAAGAGGATCGAGCGAGGCGGTGGATTCGTCGCACAGGAGGATTTCGGGCCGGACGGCAAGCGTGCGCGCCAGACAGAGCCGCTGCTGCTGTCCACCCGACAGCCCTGTCGCCGGCGCTTTGAGACGTTCTTTCACTTCTTCCCACAGCCCAACTGCGCGCAGCTGCGCCTCGACGACCTCCGCAATTTCACGCTTGTTCCGTCCCTGGAGTCGCAGGCCGTATGCCACGTTGTCGAAGATCGACATCGGCAAAGGGAAGGGCTTCTGCGCCAGCAGCCCGATGCGGCTGCGCACCGCGACAACGTCGACGCCAGGAGCGTAAATATCCTCGCCGTCCAGCAAGACGCGGCCTTCGATGCGCACCTGTTCATTCAGTTCGAGCAGACGATTAAAGCTTTTCAACAAAGTGCTCTTGCCGCAGCCCGACGGCCCGATGATCGCCGAAATTCGCCGCTCGGGAAACGCCACGTCGATGTTTTTCAGCGCCTGCTGTTTGCCGTACCAGACGTTGAGGTTCTGCACTGTGAGCGAATACATGACCCCCTCCTAACGGACCACATGCTTTCCTAACCGGCGCAGGGATAGATGCGCAGTGAGGCTGATGACCAGGATCATGACGGTAAGCACTAGGGCCGAGGCGTAGGCACGCTCCTGCACGGCCGGGAACGGCGCGTTCAGTTGGAAGAAGACCGCCAGCGGCAGCGACGCCACCGGTGAAAAGATCCCGCCGGGCATGTTGTCGGTGTAGCCGGCGGTGAAGAGCACCGAGGCCGCGTCGCCGACCCCGCGGCCAAACGCTAGCAAGAGCGCCGTGAATAACCCCGGCAGCGCCTGCCGCAGCAGCAGCCCGGCCATCTCCGCTCGCGTGGCGCCGAGCGCAAAGCCGGTCTCCAGCAGTTGGTGCGGGGCCATGCGCAGCACCTCGTCCAGCGTGCGCGCCAGGATCGGCAGGACGACCAGACTCAGGGTGAGCACCCCGGCCAGCAGCGAGGCGCGCAGCCCTAGCAAGATCATCAACGAAAAGCCAAATGCGCCGTAGACAATGCTGGGGATGCCCCACAGCACGTCCAGGGTCAGCCGCACCCAGGCTGCGAATCGGCTGCGGCGCGCATAGGCGTGCAGATAGAGCACCAGAGGCGCGGCCCAACAGAACGCCGCCGCAGTAGCGCCTGAAGCCAACAAAATCGAGCCGGCAATTGCATTGGCAATACCGCCGCCTCCGCCGAGATAGAAATTGCCGCGCGGCGGCTGCGTGAGCATCTCGACGCTCAATGCGCCGACCCCGCGCCAGAAGATCACTGCCAGGATCATGCCCAACGCCGCCGCAGCGCCGAGCAAGCACAGCCGCATCAGCGCAAGGAAGACGCGCTCTTCAAGGCGACGACGCTCAAGATACAGAGGCTTCGCCGGACGAACAGAAGCCTGTGGAATCGGATCGGAGATGTGTTCGCTCATAGTTGTCTGGTCAGACGGTGAATTACAAGACGCGCCATTACATTAAAACAGAGGACGACAACGAGCAGGAACAGCGCAGCCATCATCAGGGCCGAGTCATAGAGCGGCACAGACATCATTTCGCTGTAGTTGTTGGCAATCAGCGCAGGCAGCGGATAGGCAGCGTCGAAGATCGAGGTCGGCGCACGCGGCGCATTGCCGACGACCATCATCACGGCCAGCGTTTCGCCGAACGCCCTCGAGAAGCCGAGCACCACTGCAGCCATCACGCCCGGCAATGCAGCGTGACGCACAATGCATTTTGTCGTCTCCCAGCGCGTGGCTCCGAGCGCCAGCAACGTTTCTCGCATCTGTTGGGGCGCGCTGCGCATCACCTCCTCGGTGACGGCAACGATGAGCGGGAAGGTCATCAGCGCCAGCACAACCCCTGCCGCCAATACGCCATAGCCGCTGGGATTGGTCTGGCGAAAGAATGGCAGCATTTGCCCGAGCGTGGCGTCAACCGCCGGACCGATCCGGTCGCGGATCAACGGAACCACGAACAGAACGCCCCATAGGCCGTAGACGACAGAAGGGACGCCGACCAGCAGATCGAGCAGCGGCTTGAGCCAGGCGCGCGTGCGCGTCGATGTATATTCGGCCATGTAGACGCCGCAGAGGATGGCTGGGATCGTTGCGAGCGCCATGGCAACGGCGGTGACCGCCATGCTGCCGGCGATGAACGGCGCCAGGCCGAAGCGACCCGCCATCGGCTGCCAGACATGGCTGCGCAACAGTTCGAGCTGTCGGAGGATCGGCAGGCTGCGCATCGACAGCGTGGCCGTCATCATGAGCAACAACAGGATCACCAGCCACTGAAGCATGCGCATGCCGGCGCCGACGGCGACATCGAACAGCCGGCGTCGCTGCATCGTGACTCCGCTCTGCACCGCGCCGGCTTGTGTGAGCAAGGTCAAACTTTCTTCACGCGTCATTCGCTCATCCCTCAACGCAACTTTGCAACAATGCTCTTGCAACAATGCTCTATCGTAGCTTTGCCAACACGGCGTCGATCTGCTCCTGCGTCAGCGGCGCATACCCTGCCTGGGTGACATACTGCTGGCCGTCGGTCAGAATCCATCGATAGAACGCCCGGATTGTCGGACCCGGCTCGCCTTTAGTCACCAGATAGAGCTCGCGCGCCGGCGGGAAGGGATAGACGCGACGGCTGATGGCGTCCACGACTGCAGCTTTGCTGGCGTAAAAATCTTCATCAGGGCGAATGGCGCCGTCGCCGTTGAGATCGATCGGAATCACGCGCAGCCCTGGCGTCGGCTCTCCCGTCGTCGGGTCATAGGCGAAAGCGATGTTGTTGTAGCCGACGCCGAGGCGATCCTGGCGTACGGCTTCGGCTAGACCCGGATCGCCGTTGACGCCGATGCCCTGGAGCTCCTCCTGGGTCGCTCCGCCTGCAAAGCGCGCCCACATCTCGCCGGCGCCCGATGCGTCGGCGCGCGTATAGACGGTGATCGGGTCGGCGCTGCCGTTGTTGAGCCATTGCCCGTAGGTCGTCACCGTGCGCTCGACCCAAATGGCCCGCGTCCGCTCCGGAGTGAGGCCGACGGCGAGGATCTCTGCCAGGTGGGGATTGTCGACATTGACCACGCCGACGACCGCGTCGATGACGACGGGGACAAGCGTGGCGCCCCGCGCAATTTCTTCGGCGCGCGCCTCGCGCGAGAGCATGGCGATATCCACTGCCCCGCTCAGCACATCGGTCATGCCTTTGCCTGCACCACCGCCTTGGATGTCAAAGCGCACGTTCGGGTTGAGCGCCTGATACTTCTCCGCCCATAGGCTGACCATCGGCAACAGGGCAAAGGCGCCTGAGATGCTGATGGTTTCCTGCTGCGCCGCATCGTCTGCCGGGCTAGGGGAAGCACTGCAGCCGAATAGCAGCGTAATGATCACGAAAAGAGAAGCGGTTCGGCGCAACTGCCTCCTTACTCTTTCAGTCACGATGCAATCTCCTCTTGGTTGTGCTGACGGATTTGAGCGGCGCGCTGAAACGACTCGGTTTGCAGAGGAGCAGCGCCCGCAGACCAACGGGCGGCGCAGCCAGCTTGCGTAGGACGGCGGCAGCAAATTCTCCTCGGCTTTCGGCGCAGAGCGCCACCATGTCGTACCGTTGCGTGGCCACCTCATCGACAATCTGGCGAATCGGATCACCTTGTCGAATGCGCAATGTTGGCTCGATCCCTTTCGCCGTCGCCAGCCGGGTTACGGCGGCAAGATGACGTCCGACGGCGGTTTCAGGGTCGAGCAAAGCGTGCAGGTCGCATCCGGTTGTCTCGTTCAACAAGAGCAACGTCAGTCCGGCTGCTTCGGCTGCGGCGATCGCCGCAGCCCAAGGCGTCGCCTGCATATCTGCGCCATGGCCGCGCAAAATCGCCAAAATATGTTTCAACCGGGGCGAGTCGGTGGCTGCCATCAACAGCGAAGTACTCGAACGTAGCGCAAGGTCTCCCCACTCCGCCGGCTTGGACATCGGCAAGAGGCATAGTCGACACCGGGAGACGCTCGCCGTTGTCAGCGCGGCCGCCACCGGCACATCGGGCGAATCCAGTCGAGTGTATGGGTGCTTTTCCTCGTCGGCGAGCGTTTGCGCCAAACGGAGCAACAGCGCACCCCCTTGCACGTCGGGAGCGTACAATAGCAGTTGCGGCGGCTCCGCCGAAGGAGATGCGGCGAAAAGCAGCGACAGGCGCTCGAACGCCTCCTGCAACAGCGCCGCTTCGATCTGCACAGGCACAATCTCGGCCTCGAGCAGTTCCGCAAGCATTGCGCATGCGGCGGCGTTGTGTGGATAGACCATCGCCACACTGACGCGACTGTCTTCGCGCGCCAGCGGCAGCGCCTGGTGATACCGACACAGCTCCAGGGGAGCGCGTTCGAGCAGCTCCGGGTCCAGTTCAATGTGTGTGAGATCTAAGATCGTCGCCATCGGTTGCACCTCGTCCTGATTTCACTGTATCAGGGCAAGGTCACACCGGGAGTTGCGCGGCGGTCACAATTCGGTAACAAATTTGGCCGTTCGGCGCAACTACGCCCGGAAGGCGTAACCGACGCCGGGCACGGTTTCGATGACGTCGCCGCCGCCGAGCACCTCCAGCTTGGCGCGCAGTCGATAGATAAGCTGTTTGAGCATGGCGCGGCTGGCGCCCTCCACGCCCCACACTGCCTGGATCAACGCATCGGCTGTCAGCACATGACCGGCGTTGAGCATCAGAGCTTCTAGCAACCTCGTCTCCAGTGGGGTCAGACGCAATCGCTCTCCCTCACGCCATTGCACCTCGTGGCGCAGAGGATCGAGCGTCCAGCCGTTG
>JANWYX010000396.1 GCA_025055055.1 Caldilinea sp.
AGTGAAAACGATCTCGGCGCGTGAGCTGGTGCCGGGAGACATTGTCCTGCTTGAGGCAGGCAACCTGACGCCTGCCGACATGCGCCTGGTGGAGACCGTCAACCTCCGCATTCAAGAAGCTGCACTCACCGGCGAGTCGGAAGCTGTTGAAAAGGACGCCAATCTGGTGTTCACCGCCGACGCTCCGCTGGGCGACCGACGCAATATGGCCTACATGGGCACGGTGGTGACATATGGGCGAGGCGTCGGAATTGTCGTTGAAACAGGCGCCCGCACAGAGCTGGGTAAAATTGCCACAATGCTGCAAACCGTCGAGCGCGAAGCGACGCCACTGCAAAAACGGCTCGACCGTTTAGGCAAGGCGCTGGCGCTGGTGGGGGTGATAATCGCAGCGGTCGTCGCCGTATTTGGTCTGTTGCGCGGCGGCACGTTGGGCGAAATGTTCCTCGTGGCTGTGAGCGTCGCCGTCGCCATCGTGCCCGAAGGGCTGCCTGCCGTGGTGACCATTACCCTTGCGCTCGGCGCGCGTCGCATGTTGACGCGCAACGCGCTCATCCGCAAATTGCCTGCAGTTGAGACGCTTGGCTCAGTCACCGTCATCTGCTCCGACAAAACAGGGACGCTTACGCAGAATCGCATGACCGTGACCGTTCTCGACCTGATGGATCGCAGCGTGCGACTGAGCGAGCGCGTCGGTCGGGAAGAGGTCAGGCTTGAGCTCGCCGAGCTGCCGACCGAGGAGACGCGCCTTCAGGCGAAGGCCATGTCGCTGGTGCTTTCTGCAGGCGCGCTGGCGAGCGACGCTCAGTTGATCGGGGAAAATGCGGGGGGATGGCGCGCCGTTGGCGATCCCACCGAAGGCGCGTTGGTGCTCGCAGCCGCGCAATTCGGTTTGCGCAAGGACGAACTCGAGCGGCGGCTCCCGCGCGTCCTGGAGCTCCCGTTCGATAGCGAGCGCAAACGCATGACGACAGTGCATGAATTGAACGTCGAAAACGATGCATCGGCGGTGAACGACGTCTTGGCGCAACTCCCTATTACTCAATCCCGGTTTGTGGTGTTCACAAAAGGGTCAGTGGACGGTTTGCTGGACATCGCCGCGCAGGTATGGGTGAACGGCGGAGCGCAGCCTATCACGCCGGAATGGCGTCAGCGCATCGAGGCCTCGAATGCACGGTTGGCGGCGGAAGGCATGCGCGTGCTGGCTGTGGCGTTCAAGTTATTGGATGAACGGCCCGCCAAAGCGGATGAAGCGTTGGAGCGCAACCTGACGCTGGTGGGCTTGTTTGGAATGATCGATCCCCCACGGCCTGAGGTGAAAGAGGCGGTCGCCAAATGCAGGATGGCGGGAATTCGTCCAATCATGATCACCGGCGATCACCCGCTCACCGCCCTTGCCATCGCCAAAGAGCTGGACATCGCCGCCGCCGAAGACCGCGTAATCACGGGTCTACAACTATCCCAAATGTCGGACGAACAGTTGAGCGCAGCATTGACGGACGTCTCGGTCTTTGCACGCGTCTCGCCCGAGCATAAACTGCACATCGTCACCGCGTTGCAACGGCAAGGCCATGTGGTGGCAATGACCGGTGACGGCGTGAATGATGCGCCCGCTCTCAAGAAAGCCGACATCGGGGTGGCGATGGGTGTCACCGGAACCGACGTCACCCGCGAGGCCGCTGAGATCGTTCTGCTCGACGACAATTTCGCTACGATCGTGAACGCAGTCGAGGAAGGACGCACCATCTACGACAATATCAAAAAGTTCGTTAAGTTCTCTGTCGGCGGCAACCTCGGCAAGGTGATGGTGATGTTGCTTGCCCCCATGCTCGCCCTGTTGGCGCCGGCTTCGCCCTTGCCGCCGCTCCTTATTCCGCTGATGCCGCTGCAATTGCTGTGGTTGAACTTATTGACCGATGGCTTACTCGGCATTGGCCTGGGCATGGAGCCTGCCGAAAAGAACGTCATGCGTCGCCCGCCGATCTCGCCGCAGGCGAACCTTTTCAGTAGCGGCGGCCTCGGCCAGGTGATCCGCATGGGCGTGTTGATCGGCGCAATTGCGTTGGGCATCGGCCTTTATCGATGGAGCGCTGGCTACGCGGATTGGCAGACGATGATGTTCACAACACTGGCGTTTTTGCAAGTGTGGCAAGCGCTTGCCATCCGAACCGGCAATGATTCGATCCTGCAAGCCGGTTTGTTCAGCAACAAGTCGCTGGCACTGCTGATCGCCGTCGTCGTCGGCTTACAGTTGGCTGCAATCTATGCGCCGGCCTTGCAACCTTTTCTCAATACAATGCCGCTTGCTGCGCAAGACTTGCTGACGTGCATTGCGCTCAGCAGCATTGTCTTTGTCTATGGTGAAATCGAAAAGGCGCTCGCTCGCCGCACAGGCCGTCTTCCTGTTCGCCAGGCCGGCTTAGAGCCGCCTCCCTTGAAAGACGGCTCTGAAGGGAGTGTAAAGCTTTGAAAGCACAACCTTGAAACATCAAAGTCTTCGAACTGGGCGGCCGATCTTTTAAGCACAGCCTTCTCAAGGGTGCGGTCGTTGGCTGCCCAACCCTTTTCGACGCCTGGCGCTCAAGCGCTTCTCCGCCTTTCCCGATAGCGTCGGATCAGCGCATTCGTCGAGCTGTCGTGTCGCAGCTCCGGCGCCTCGGCCGTCAGCTCGCCGACAATGCGCTTGGCCAGCACTTTGCCCAACTCAACACCCCACTGGTCGAACGAGTTGATGTTCCAGATGACACCCTGCGTAAAGACGCAATGTTCGTAGAGCGCCACCAGCTTGCCGAGCACCTCCGGCGTCAGGCGGTCGGCGAGAATGGTGGTGGAAGGACGGTTGCCCTCGAAAACGCGATGGGGTATCAGCCATTCCGGCGTTCCCTCGGCGCGCACTTCCTCCGCCGTCTTGCCGAAAGCCAGCGCCTCGCTCTGGGCGAAAATATTGGACATTAGCAGATCATGATGGTCGCCGATAGGATTGAGGCTCTGGCAGAAGCCGATAAAGTCGCAAGGCACGAGCTTTGTCCCCTGGTGCAGCAGCTGGTACAAAGAGTGCTGGCCGTTGGTGCCCGGCTCGCCCCAGTAAATGGCGCCGGTCTGATAGTCGACGCGCACGCCGTCGAGGGTGACGTACTTGCCGTTGCTCTCCATCGTTAGCTGTTGAAGATAGGCCGGGAAGCGCTTCAGGTACTGGTCGTAGGGCAGCACGGCGACGCTTTCGGCGCCAAAGAAATTGTTGTACCAAACGCCCAGCAACGCCATAACAACCGGCATATTGCGCTCAAAGGGCGCAGTGCGGAAGTGCTCATCCATGGCGTGAAAGCCGGTCAACATCTCGTGGAAGCGCTCCGGCCCGATGGCGATCATGGTCGAAAGCCCGATGGCGGAGTCCATCGAATAGCGCCCGCCGACCCAGTCCCAGAAACCGAACATGTTGGCGGTGTCAATGCCGAACTTGGCGACCTCCACAGCGTTGGTCGAAACGGCGACGAAGTGGTGGGCGACGGCGCGTTCATCGCCCAGCGCATTCAACAGCCAACGCCGCGCCGTGTGAGCATTCGTCATCGTCTCCAGCGTGGTGAAGGTCTTGGAAGCGACAATGAAAAGCGTCTCCGCCGGGTCGAGGTCGCGCACGGCCTCAGCGAAGTCGGTGCCGTCGATGTTGGAGACGAAGCGGAAGGTCATGCTGCGTTCGCTGTAGTGGCGCAGCGCTTCATACGCCATCACCGGCCCCAGGTCCGAGCCGCCGATGCCGATGTTGACGACGTTGCGGATACGTTTACCGGTGAAGCCCTTCCACTCGCCGTTGCGCACGCGCTGTGAAAACTCGCCCATGCGGTCGAGCACGGCGTGCACCTCCGGCACGACGTCCTCGCCGTCGACGTAAATGTGGGCGTCACGTGGCGCACGCAGGGCGACGTGCAGCACTGCGCGGTTTTCGGTGACGTTGATCTTTTCCCCGCGGAACATGGCGTCGATGCGTTCGCGCAGGCCGCGCTCTTCCGCAAGTTGCACGAGCAGACGCAGCGTCTCGTCGGTGACGCGGTGCTTAGAATAATCGAAGTAGAGGCCAAGCTCATCGATGGCCATGCGCTCGCCGCGGACGGGGTCGGCGGCAAAAAGGTCGCGCAGATGAAGCGTGCGGATGGCTTTGGCATGTTCTTCGAGCCGGCGCCAGGTCGGCAAGGCCGTGAGATGAACTTGAGACATGTGCGGCTATCCTCCGACAGTGGTCGATATGCTGGAAGCGTTCCCACTTGCAGCGGTCTTGAATACAATACCTATAATTGCATTATAATGCCATCGCTCGATTTTTCGGAGAGATGCCCCAACGTAGCATGCACTGCTATATTCGTGTCAAGCGGATCACCTCTCTCAAGAAAACGCCAGCGTCAAAATACTCCTAGAGACGTGCCCATAGGCACGTCGTTGGCAGCGAACTTCAGAACACTGCGCAGCGGAACCCTAATTTTTTGGAGGACAGGCGAGTAAAAGACGGGGAACAGCGCCTGAGCCATCCAGGATCAAGAAGGGGCAAGCGCCTTCATTGCAAAAATAACGAATTACTTTTGCTTTCGCACGGAGCGTATAGCGGATTTTGCAACCCGTAGCTGCTCATCTCGAAGCAAAAAGGCGAGCTGTTCGGCGAAAATAACAAGCTTTTGGATTCCCAAGAATAGGTTCTTGATGACCCATCGGGGGCTCCTTTATCTCCAGGTGACGAGCACAAGCTTCATAGCGTTGTTGTGAACTTCTGGGAATGTCAATTGCTCTTTATTCACTTGAAAGTGCGACGGAAGAGAAATAGGAACTTTCAAAGGATGATGTAAAATAGGGTGGACAGCGCTGTTGGAAGGGCCCATCGGGGCGCATCGCCTATTTCCATCGACTTGATCATGAAGATTCGGGATAACGACCACCAATGGCCACCGAGACCATCTTTAGCAAGATCATTCGCCGTGAAGTTCCATCGGATATTGTCTATCAGGACGAGCAGGTGACTGCATTTCGAGACATCAACCCGCAGGCGCCGGTGCACATCCTGATCGTGCCCAACAAGCTGATCCCCACCGCCAACGATGTGACGGAGGAGGATGAGCCGTTGCTCGGTCACATGTTCGTAGTGGCGAAAAAGATCGCCGCCCAGGAGGGCATCGCAGAAAGCGGATATCGGCTGTTGGTCAACTGCAACCGCGACGCCGGCCAGGAGATTTACCACCTCCACATCCATCTGCTCGGCGGACGACGCCTTGGTCCGATGCTGGCACGGCATGGCTGAGGCCGCCGACGGCTCGATTCCGTTGTCGAAAAGGAGGGTCTATGCGCGCTGTTGGAAGCAGTCTACCGCGTGTCGACGCACTGGACAAGGTGACCGGCGCCGGCGTCTATGCCGGCGATATGAATTTGCCGGGGCAGGCATGGCTCAAGGTGGTCTTCGCCGGCGTGCCCCATGCGCGCATCAAGTCCATGGACGTAAGCGCCGCGCGCGCCATGCCCGGCGTGATCGCAGTGTTGACCGCAGCCGACGTGCCGGTCAACGAATACGGTCTGATCATGCCCGACCAGCCGGTGCTATGCGGCCTGGGCAGCACGCCCCAGGCCGAGATCGTGCGCTGGGAGGCCGATCACGTTGCGCTGGTGGTGGCCGAAAGCGAAGCGCAGGCGGAGGCCGCTGCCAGAGCTATCCACATCGAATATGAGCCGTTGCCGGTCATCACCGACCCCTTTGCGGCGATGGCGCCCGGTGCGCCGCCGCTCCATCCCTATCCTTTTCCCTATCCCTACGGCGAGCGCAACCTGCAATCCAACGTCTTGCTGGAGTATCGGCTGATCGACGGCGACGTCGAGGCAGGCTTCGCCCAGGCGGATGTGATCGTCGAGGCCGTTTACCGCACGCAGGCACAGGAGCACGCCTATTTGCAGCCGGAAGCGGGCCTGGCCTGGGTGCGCCCCGATGGCCGCATCGAAGTGATCTGCCCCGGCCAGTGGATGCATGAAGAGCGTCATCAAATTGCGCACGCACTCGGCCTGCCTGAGGAACAGATCGTCGTGCGCCACGGCGCCGTCGGCGGCGCGTTTGGCGGCCGCGAAGACATCTCCATCCAGATCGTGCTGGCGCTGGCGGCGTGGAAGACCGGACGTCCGGTCAAGACGGTATGGAGCCGAGAAGAAAGCATCGTTGGTCACCACAAACGCCATCCGTTCACCATCCAAGCCAAGTGGGGAGCGACGCGCGAGGGCAAGATCGTGGCCGCCCAAATGGATTTGACCAGCGACTGCGGAGCCTACGCCTACACCAGCACCAAAGTGCTCGGCAACGCGCTGATGGCCGCCTTGGGGCCGTACAAAATTCCCAACGTGCATGTGGTGGCGCGCACCGTCTACACCAACAACACGCCCAGCGGCGCTTTCCGCGGCTTCGGCGGCCCACAAGGACACTTCGCCGCCGAGATGCAGGTCAACAAGCTGGCAGAGGCGCTCGGCATGGACCCGGTCGAGCTGCGCATGCGCAACCTCTGGCGAGAAGGGACCATCCTGCCCACGAAAGCGCCGCTGCCTCCCGGCTGCACCATTCGCGAGGTGGTCGCCGCCGCAGCCGAGCGCGCCGGCTGGTGCAAAGATGAACACGAGGGGTGGCGTCGCCCTGTCGGCGTCGTCTCTCCCACGCCTCGCTCCTCACCCCTCACTTCTCTGGACGCCACGCGGCGTCGCGTGGCGCGCGGAATCGGCGTCGCCTGTTGCTTCAAGAACGTAGGCTTCAGCCTGGGCTTTCCGGAGCACTGCTCGGCCTGGGTGGAACTGCACGGCAATGAACGAATCGAGCGCGCTGTGGTCGGCTGCGTCGGCGCCGAAGTGGGGCAGGGTGCACATTCTGTCTTCCGCCAAATTGCGGCCGAGGTGTTGAACCTTGCCCCGGAATGTATCGAGCTGCGCACCGAATCGACCGAGATCGCCGGCTCCAGCGGCAGCTCCTCCGCCAGCCGCATGACCTTCATGGCTGGCAACGCCATCAAAGGCGCAGCCGAACGTGCACTGCAAGAGTGGCGCAATGAGGAGCGACCGGCGCGCGCTGAATTTGTCTATCGCCCTCGCGCCACCACCCCCTACGACCGAGAGACGGGCGCATCCGATCCCAACGTCACGTACGGCTACTGTGCGCAGGTGGCAGAGGTCGAAGTGGACCTCGACACCGGCCACGTCCATGTCGTGCGCATGATCAGCGCCAACGATGTCGGCCGCGCTGTCAATCCCCAACAAGTTGAAGGCCAGATCGAAGGCGGCGTGGCGCAGGGAATCGGCTGGGCGCTGATGGAGAAGTTTGTGCAGCATGAGGGCCGCGCGGTGACACAGCACCTCAGCACCTACTTGATCCCCGGCGTGCTCGATGCGCCGACGATCGTCGAGCCGATCATTCTGGAGTTTCCCGACCCACAAGGGCCGCTCGGCGTTCGCGGCATGGCGGAGATGCCTTTCATCCCGGTCGCGCCGGCCATCGCCGCCGCCATCCACGATGCCACCGGCTGCTGGCTCGACGAGCTGCCCTTCACGCCCGATCGGGTGTGGAAGGCGCTGAAAGAGAAGACACAGTAATGCGCATTGCCCTTCTTTCCGACACGCACGGCAATCTTCATGCCACGGAGGTGGCGCTGGCCGCCGTTCAGGCCGAGCGCCCTGACCAAATCATTTGCCTGGGCGACGTTGCTCTCTTCGGGCCACAGCCGCGCGAGACGCTCGCCGCAGTGGCTGCGCTGGGTTGTCCGGTGGTGATGGGCAACACCGACGCTTGGGCGCTCAACCCTCAGCCCTACCCTGGGAACGATGCCCAGACGGCGCTCTACAACGCCGTCGAAGGATGGGGCGCAGCCCAGTTGACAGAAAGCGATCGTGCCTTGATTCGTGGCTTTCAACCCGTTATACGTATTGCGCTCGACGACGAGGCTGCGCTGCTCTGCTATCATGGCTCCCCGCGCTCGTTCAATGAGGAGATCGAGGCGACCACGCCCGACGCGACGCTGACGGAGATTTTCGGCGATGACCCCTCTTTGATCTGTGCAGGGGGTCACACGCATACGCAGATGGTGCGTCGTCATCAGCATCGTTTGGTGATCAACCCGGGCAGTGTGGGGCTGCCCTTTGTCCTACGCAGCGACGGCTCCGCCTACAACCCACCGTGGGCCGAATATGCACTGATCGACTACCGCTCGCCTGCACGAATCGACGTGACCTTGCGTCGCGTTCCTATCGACGTGCAGCGCGTAATCAACGCTGCCTTCACCAGCGGAATGCCGATGGCAGACCGCTGGACAGCCGAATGGAGTTTCAAATGAGTGAACGTTTTCGTTGGGGCATTCTCGGAACGGGCGCCATCGCCGCCAAATTCGCCGCCGGCGTCGAGGCGCTCGCAGACCAGGAGGTGATTGCGGTCGGCTCGCGCACCCAGGCCTCCGCCGACCGCTTCGCCGACCGGTTCGACATCCCACGCCGGCACGCCGGCTACGAATCTCTGGCGGCGGACCCGCATGTGGACGCCGTCTATGTGGCGACGCCGCACAGCTTTCATCACGACCACACTCTTCTGGCGTTGCGCCATGGCAAGCACGTGCTCTGTGAAAAGCCTTTTGCCATCAACGCAGCCCAAGCGCAGGAGATGGTGGACGCTGCGCGCAGTGCGCAATTGTTTCTGATGGAGGCGATGTGGACGCGCTTTTTGCCCATCATGGTTGAAACGCGACGGCTGATCGCCGAGGGCGCCATCGGCAAGGTGCAGATGATCCAGGCTGACTTTGGCTTTCGCGCCTCCTTCAACCTCGCCAGTCGTCTCTTCGACCCGGCGCTGGGCGGCGGCGCGCTGCTCGATGTGGGCGTCTATCCGATCTCACTGGCGTCGATGCTGCTCGGTCAACCCGATCGCATTGCCGCCGTGGCCACGCTCGGCGCCACCGGCATCGACGAAAATACCGGCGTTCTATTCGGTTTCCCGGATGGTGAAGTGGCCGTGCTGTACACTTCGATGCGCACGAACACGCCGCAGGAGGCCGTGATCCTCGGCGACGTCGGCTCGATCCGCATTCACAGCCCGTGGTGGGTCGGCGATACGTTGACCCTGCAGCGCGCATTCGGCGAACGCGAGGAAATCCGCCGCCCCTACCTTGCAAATGGCTATAGCCACGAGGCAATCGAGGTGGCAAACTGCGTGCGCGCCGGTAAACTGGAAAGCGACGTGATGCCGCTCGACGAATCGGTGCGCATCATGGCGATCATGGACGAAATCCGCGCCCAAATCGGCATGAAATATCCGATGGAGTAACGCCTATCTCCGCCGACCCGCAACTTGCGCCGATCTTCACCGAGCTGGCCGAGCGTTTTTCAGAAGGTTTCCCTGAGCAACGCCCGGCTGTGCGCACCGTAGGCCGCGAGGCGGAGTTTCCCATTGTCTCCGCCTCAGGCGAAGCAGTGGATAGCCGTCGCCTCTGGCAGACGCTCTTGACCCATCCCGACCTGGAGCCGGAGTACGGCGCCGGGCCGCCCGGCCAGCGTGATTTTATCGTTGGTTTGAAAGGGCCGAATTACTCCTATGCGCTTGAGGTGGGATTGGGCACGATCGAAATCAGCACAAGACCCTGCCAAAATTTATATGAATTGCAAGAACTCATGCAGGAGGCCGTCAGTCGTTTGGTGAGCGCGGCGACGCGCGCAGGCTGGCGCGTGCTGGGGTATGGCATCCAGCCACTCACGCCGCCGCAGCTGCGCATCCTGTCCCCCAAGCAGCGCTACGTGAGCCTCTATCGTGCCATGGCCGACCCCTGGCTATGGTACACCGTCACCGCAGCCGATCAGTTGCACGTGGCGATCGGTCGCGAAGAAATGGTGCGCATGCTCAACTACGGCAACCTGATCACGCCGGTCGTGATCGCCTTTTGTGCCAACTCGCCCATTTATGCGGGCAAGGAAAGCCCCTACTGCAGCGCGCGCGAGGGCGTGATGGCTTCGATTCGCGCCAACGAGCATCGTCACGGCATGTTGCCGAGGCCGATGCGCGACCTGCCCGACTTCTTCGAAACGATTTCACAGGCGACTTATTTGATCGCCCGCGCTGGCGGTGAAATCGTGCCCAGCTCGATCCCCTTCACCGAGTATTTGCGTAAGCACGGCGCCGACTATCCCGCCTTTCTCTTTCACGAACATTACATCTGGAACAGCGCCCGTCTGCGTGCAGCCTATGGCACGCTCGAAATGCGACCGGCGTGTCAGCAACCGTGGCCGGAGACGATGGCTGCCGCCGCCCTCAACCTAGGGTTGATCGAAGCGGAGCTTTCAATTCATCCGATGATCGTGGATATGCTCGGAGAAACCTACTGGACGCAGATGCAGAGCTACCACCAGCTTGCGATCCGCTATGGGCTGGACGCACCCCAACCGTCGCCCGATTTTCTGGAGCGCATCCTTACATCGGCGGAGGAGGCGCTGACGGCGCGCGGCTTTGGCGAAGAGCGACTGCTGATGCCGTTATGGCGGCGGCTGGAGCGTCGACAAAATCCGGCGCAGCGGGTGCGCCTTATCTTTCGCCGAGAGGGAATGGATGGATTGCTCAACCACACGACGATCCGACCGGGAGAAATTCGGTGTTCATGATTCCGGCAACGCACCGAACCACCCCTATCCGCATCGGTCACCACCTCCGGCGCACTATCCC
>JANWYX010000002.1 GCA_025055055.1 Caldilinea sp.
GAAGGACGGGCGTCGGACAGGCCCCTGGTCTGCTATGCGGCGCATATGGACGAGATCGGGCTGGTGGTGCACACAGTTGAGCCGGATGGCCGGCTGCGCGTGGGCCGTTCCGGTGGGCTCTTTCCGTGGAAACTGGGCGAAACGCCCGTGGAACTTCTGGGCGACCATGCCACTGTTATCGGCGTGCTCTCGATGGGCGCAGGACATGGCGCGTCGGGCCAGGCGATCGAATGGGCCAACGTGCGCGTCCTCACCGGTCTAACGCCGGCCCAACTTGCCGAAGCCGGCGTGCGTCCCGGCTCGTTGGGCGTTCCTCTGCGCTCCCACTGCGGCCCCGTGCTGTTCGGTGACCCGACCGATCCACTGGTCGCAGCCTGGACCTTTGACGACCGCATGGGCGTCGTGACGTTATTGCGATTGCTAAAGATATTGGCGGAAGAGGAGCGCCGGCCCCACTGCCCGACGCTCATCGCCTTCACCGTGCAGGAAGAAGTCGGCGGCATGGGCGCCAAGGTTCTGGCGCAGCGCGAGCGGCCCGACGTCTTTATCGCCATCGATGGCTGCCCGATCACGTCCGGCGCGCCGCTGGAATTGGACGGTCGCCCCGGCATCTGGACGCGCGACCGGGTGGCGCCCTATGATCCATCGCTGATCGCAGATCTGTGCGCAGCAGCCAAGGCGGTAGGCACGGCGCTGCAACCGGTCGCCTACGACGTCAGCGCCAGCGATGCCAGCATGGTGTTTGAGGTGGGCGCAGCGCAGCGCATCGCCTGCTTTGGCCAGGTGCGCGAGAACAGCCACGGCTACGAGGTGGCGCGGTTGGCCGTTTTCGACAACATGCTGCGCACGTTGTTGTATTTCGTCAAGCATTGGGAAGGGTAGTCGGTCGCATGTCTATCGAGGGATATCGATGCTCGCATGCAGATATCGCCGTGATGGCGCCCGGCGCAGGAAATCCTGTCTCCACCTGTTGCCGGCCGTAGTGATCTTGGGGGCGCTCTTCGCATGTTCGGCGCCGGAGCTTCGAACAACGCGCCTATCGCCTCCTGCTGTATCCGATCCTACGGCGCCCCCTGGCTTCACCGTTGCGTTGCTCGTTACCGGTCTCGACGGACCCACCCAGATGATCGCCGGGCCGGATGGTCGACTGTGGGTGGCGCAGCTCAACGGCGGCGAAAATGAGGGGAAAGGACAGGTGCTCACCGTCAATCCCGAGACCGGAGATCGTCGCGTCCTGCTGGAGGGTCTGTTCAAACCCACCGGCATCGCCGTGCATGCAGGGCAGCTCTGGATCGCCGCCGGCCGCGATCTGTTGAGGGCGTTGCTCGAGGCCGATGCGTCCGTCGGTCCGCCGGAGTCGGTGTTCACCGATCTACCTTTCAACGGCCGCTCAAATGGCACGCTCACGGTGACGCCTCACGGGGAAATTCTGTATGCCACCACCGGCGCGCGACTTGGAGGCGCGGCTGCGCCCGGCTCGGCGACGCTTTGGGCTTTGACGCCGCAGCAGCCGAGCCATCCCAGGGCGCTGGCGACCGGCTTGAAGGGCGCCTATGGGCATGCTATAGACTCCCAGGGGCGTATCTGGACGACAGAGATTGGCGACGATCCGATCGACGATGGCCTCCCGCCGGACGAATTGAACCTTGTGGTCGTCGGCGCAGATTTTGGCTGGCCACAGTGTGCAGGTGATCGAGAGCCGGTGCTGCGCTACGGAGGCACAGTCGAACGGTGCGCCGCCACGCGTTCGCCCGTCGCTCTCTTTCCGCCCGGAGCCACGCCTACGAGCGTGGCGGTTGCACCGTGGGACGAGACAGTCTTGCTTGTGGCGCTGTGGAAGCGCGGGGAGGTCGTGCAGGTGAAGGTGACGCCTGCCGGCGACAACGCGCGCGGTGAGGTGGCGCCCTTTCTGAGCGGATTGCGCAATCCGCAGCATCTGCTTGTCTGGCGCGATGGCAGCCTGTTGGTCGGTGATTTCGCCGAC